>NZ_JBHSED010000041.1:0-503 GCF_042651945.1 Cohnella boryungensis
GGTAGCGTCAAGAAGTTTGTGTAAACCCTAGTCGGGGGATTACTCGGAGTAACGTTCGAGATACATTTGTTCAAACTTTGCCTTCGTGTCAAAGTCGACAAATCCACGAATCGCTCTGCCACACCACTTTTCGTTATAGTCTAGTGCTTGCAGGTAAATGATTTTCTCCGCAGCTTCAATGTTGGTTAGACTGTTCATCGGCTTAAGTCGCTTACGGAGTTCCTTGTTCATGCGCTCGATGGGGTTCGAGGTGTAAATGGCTTGCCAGGTGAGTACAGGGTATTTGTAAAAGGTGAGCAACGTGGGGAGTTGTTCTTCCCATGACTGCACTTCCTTCGGGTACTGTTTACGCCACTTTGCCTTAAGCCCATCGAACACGGCCAAGGCGACATCGCCATCTACCGCGGTGTAAACCTGCTTCAGATCCTCGAGAAACTCCGTCTTGTCTGCAACACGGATCTTCGGAAACGTGCTACGGACTTTATGGACGACGCAGTGCTGTA
>NZ_JBHSED010000044.1:0-540 GCF_042651945.1 Cohnella boryungensis
GCCAAAGAAGGTAAAAGCCCTGTAACCGAAAGTCTTCCCTCTCCGAGACGGATCCTGAGTACCGCGGGACACGTGAAACCCCGTGGGAATCCGGCAGGACCATCTGCCAAGGCTAAATACTCCCTGGCGACCGATAGTGAAGCAGTACCGTGAGGGAAAGGTGAAAAGCACCGCGGGAGCGGAGTGAAAAAGAACCTGAAACCGTGCGCTTACAAGAAGTCAGAGCCCGATCTAGGGGTGATGGCGTGCCTTTTGTAGAATGAACCGGCGAGTTACGTTCACGTGCAAGGTTAAGCTGATGAGGCGGAGCCGAAGGGAAACCGAGTCTGAATAGGGCGAAATAGTACGTGGTCGTAGACCCGAAACCGTGTGATCTACCCCTGTGCAGGGTGAAGGTGCGGTAACACGCACTGGAGGCCCGAACTCGTGAGCGTTGAAAAGCTCTGGGATGACGTGGGGGTAGGGGAGAAATTCCAATCGAACTCGGAGATAGCTGGTTCTCCCCGAAATAGCTTTAGGGCTAGCCTCGAGGTGAGCATC
>NZ_JBHSED010000045.1:0-5785 GCF_042651945.1 Cohnella boryungensis
CAATTGATTTAAAGATCTTCCCCCCACCCCCTGTTCTTGACTTGTAATGCTTCGAAGATTCGACAAAATCATCCAGATTTATACTGTCCTTTGGTATAATACACTTATATATGCGATTCATGTGTTGTTATATCCGAACCGAGGAATGTTGAAATGTGTGCCATAAGGCTTTTTGCGACACTATCACTTCCCTTTTTCGGATTTTCTTCGCTTAACTTTTTAATTCACCTGTTTTATTGGCACATCTATCTTTCGTTATGTAGCGGAGTTACGCGGGGATGTTGATTTCAGAGAGAATCAAGTATTACATGGAATTTATTTAAGTATGATTACAGGGAAACACCTCATTAAACTTTGGGAGGATTATCGATGTCAAAGTTGACAGATATTAAACAAAGAATATTACAGCTTGATGGAGGCGCATTTCAAGAGTTATGTGATGCGTATTTATATAAATTAGGATATGAGAATGTATTATCCTTAGGGATGAAATCTGGCACCATGAAAACTACAAAAGGTATCCCAGATACATATTTTCATGACCCCAGAGGGAAGTACATTTTTGTTATGTACACTACGCAGCAATCAAATATTTATGAAAAGATACACGCAGATATTTGCGATTGTTTGAAAGTCGAGAAAACAGGAGTAGCTCCATCTGATATTGCGGAAATTATCTATTTCCATACATCAGCTACTTTGTCTGCAGGAAAAAGCAAAGACCTGCACAATCTTTGTTCTTCTAACGGAGTATTACTTCAATTAAATGGAGTTGATGAACTAGCCAGTAATCTTTATACCCGATTCCACGGAATATCACGGGATTTCTTAGGTGTTTCGATAAGTACTGAGCAGATATTCAATTCTGAGGAGTTTATATCTGCTTATGATTCGAATGGAATGGCAGCTCCCCTTTCAACTATCTTCCAGTTTAGAGAAAAAGAGATCTTAGAATTGTTAACTAAAATGGAATATTCCGAAGCAATACTGATTGCAGGACCCGCCGGAGTGGGGAAAACAAGGTTAGCATTAGAGTGTTGTAAAAAATATGCATTAGAAAACAATTATAGATTGTTGTGTATTCAAAGTAATCGCCTTCCTATATATGAAGACTTAAAAGTATTTTTAGATACACCCGATAAATATCTTTTACTGATCGATGATGCAAACCAAATTTCGGGACTGCACCATGTACTGCAATATCTTACAAAGCATAAACAAGGCTATGATGTGAAGATCGTAATGACCGTGAGAGACTACGCAAGACAGACGACCATTCATGAAATTCGAGAATTTACGAATGCAGAGGTTTGTATGATCAGCACATTTTCAGACGAAGACATAAAGAAGCTTTTAGAAGTTAATTTGAAAATATTAAATTCAGACTATCTCGATAAGATTGTTAAAGTTGCCGAAGGAAATGCAAGGCTTGCTATTCTTGCGGGCAAGCTTGCAGTTGAATCACAATCATTATCTAGCATTAATGATGCAACTCAGTTGTATGAAGGGTATTATGGCAAATTCATTAAAAACAATATTTTCGATCAAGATAGAGATTTGTGCGCGGTGGCAGGAATAATTGCTTTCCTGACAGCAATAAACCTCGAAGGTCTGGAAAGTTTAAAGCCTCTACTAGAGAAGATAGGTATGTCAGATACTTCATTTATTTCATGTTCCTATCGATTACATGAATTGGAATTGGTTGACATATACAACGACAAGGCTGCAAAAATATCCGATCAGTGTCTTGGCAACTATCTGCTTGCGTATGTATTTATAAATAAGCGGATCATTCCGTTATCAGTAATGCTTAAAGCTTGCTTCGAAAATTATAAGATACGTGTAATTAATGGAGTTAACACTCTTGGAAATATCTTTGCTTCTGAGGATACACACTATCAACTTGAAAAAGAAATACGTATTGTGTGGGATGATTTGGAAAAATCACAGAATCCTCTGTTCTTTGACTTTGTAAAAGTATTCCACAGTATAAGGCCGACAGAAACATTAATCATGATAAAAGAAAGAATCGAGAGACTGCCTCAAGGGATATTTGATATTAATTCTATCGATTTTGAGAAAGAAAGTCGTAATAATAGCGTAAATGATGATATTTTGAGTATTATAGGCAGATTCTACGATAGAAATGATCTGCCAGAAGCTTTGGATTTATTATTCGAGTATTACAAAAAAACGCCGCAAAGTTTTATGAATTTTTATCACACAATCAACAACTCATTCGGTATTAAAAAAGATTCACATCGCTATGACTATTGGACGCAGATTCAACTGATAAATAAATTTATTGAACATGCTGATACATGGAGAAATGAAACAATATGCATCCTTTTTGTGAGAGTAGCTGCTCAGTTTCTAAAGCTGCAATTTTCGCCTTCAGAGATGGGAAGAGGAAATACAATCACCATGTATCAAATACCAGTTCAACTAAGCGATGGTTCTCGAAAATATCGAGAATTGATCTGGAGTGCGTTATTTGAATTATATCAATACGAAGAATATAAACTAAAAATTGAAACTATAATTAAAGAATATGGACACTTCAACAGAGATAAAATTGAGAAAGAACTGGTAGAATTTGATTGCCCGTATATAATCCGTTTTTTCAGTAATCTTTTATCCCCGTGTAGACTTTCACACTGCATTATAGCCAAAACAGTAGTAGATCAATGTAAACGTGTTGGTATAGATGTACAGCCACATTTATATGATTATTTAAATGGTCCTGATTTTTTAATTTATAAAGTATTAAAGGGCGAACGCCACCTAGAGGAGTTCGATTGGAGAAAGGAAAAGGAGCTAAAGGAATCCGATATTCGAGAACTGTTTAGGGATGCTACACAAGAAACAATTCAATGTATACTTCGAATATGTGCAATTTATGAGAAAAATGACCCTAAAAACACATGGGACATTGGCGGTGGGCTACATTACGCATTCGATTATCTGGCAATTAATAAAGAACTATATTTGTATGCGATTGATGCTTATCTCGATCACAATACACCTATACACTTACATCCCGATCCTATAATAAAAAGGTTATTTGAGTTCGTTGGTGTTGATCAAACTTATGGCATGATTAACAAATTTGAGTTTGATCAAAAAAATGCATGGCTGTTTTCATTTTATAAAAGTTTGCCTTCTGAAGCTATTTCTAGACAATTCGTGCAAATGCTATACGACTTTTTATCCTTACATGAGGGTAACATGACTTCATCACCATATAGAGAAATTGAATTTTTAGAAAAATATAGAGAATTTGATGACGAAGTATTTGTAAAAGCAGGCAGAATTATTGCGAAAAAATACGACTATTCTCCCTTCATCTTTTCATTATATTTTCATGCGATGTTTGGTTCATATGGTGAAGGCACTGATCCAGACATGCTATATGAACGATTCAAAAGTGATTTGGCCCTACTGAAAGAAATATACTTTAAGTTGATTTCCTGCGAGACAAGCACCGATCATCACGGTAAATATCTTGTCAATTTTATACTTATGGATTCTTCATTTATTGATGAATTTATTAGCGATACTTTGAACGATAGAAACTCTTGGAGCCGTGAAGACGAAAAGCGTATATCTGCAATCTGGGATTGTGATGATTCTATTCAACTCGCTGATCATATTTTTAAATCGTACTTTAATATTGAGGGTCTTTATCCGTGGCAAGTTTCAGGTTATATTGCAGACTTTTTAATGGTTGGAGAAAACTCAGAAAATCGTATCATACGTCAGGATGAATGGCTGTCTCATTTCATCAGTATCAATTTTAATAAATCAGATTTCATGAAAATATTGTTCTCATCTATCGCTGATGCTAAGCTTTCAACTGAACGCAGGAAAAAGCATCTTCTACATCTCATTAAATTGAATACTGATCCTGTTCTATTTGAAGAAATCCAACTAGAACCAAGAGGGTATGGTGGATTGGGAAGCATGATTCCTTACATGGAACAAAGAATATCTTTTTTGGAGTCTCTACTTCCTGCTTTAACAGGATTAACTTATTTAAAGCACAAAAAGAGAGTCCAGCAGTTAATTGAAGCATGGAAACAAAATATTGAAAGAGAACAGGTTGATGAAGTTTTAAGAGAAATCTAGAGGATCGGAGTTCATGAATAACCTGCAAGTTATAAAAATTGATATACATTAGATTCTCTTAAACGAGAATCTAATAGTGCGTTTCGTTCATTGAAAATGTCCTTGTTAGTAATCTTCATACAATCTTCGAGTATTGTCGTTCCAACGCCAGTAAATTCCGAGATGATACTCGTGTTAATTCCTTTATTAATCATCTGGACGACTGCATATTTAATTATTCCTGTTAGATCAGTTCTTGTTGTTAAACTCCCAAGAAAATAAGCAGTATTGCTTGTTTTTTCAGACAACTCTTCACCATTGGATTTAATAAATAAAAAGTCAGATGAGCTTTTTTTGTTTCTTATAGATAAGTATTTATCCAATTGATCAATAAGCTTATACGGCAAGTGGATGGTAAAATTATTGATATCGATAGTTCCATATCTGATATTAAAACTCTGCACTTTCAATCTTGGAACTATTCGGTACTTAATTCCTGTAAAAATAATCAGCTTCAAAATGAGTGCAGGGACAAACTTCTTGTCAAAATCATCATCGTCATTCAAAAGCATACCTAATGTTTCATTGCAGTCCTTGATTAAATCTATTATTTCTACTTCACTAAAAACTCTTATTGACTCCTTATCTTTAAGGTTATTAGAAATCCAGGAGTTAATCCTAGATCGAAATGAACGATCACTATAAATTGGGGCATTCATTTCTTCATAAAGTTCTTTGTTAGAAATATGCTGTACTTCTATAGCGTATTGAAAATACTCAACTAGTACTGAGACAAAACGATTTGCAGTTGAAATAGCATTCACTTTGCCATTACTGCTTTGAATATAAAACTTGAGACTATCAATTACTAGTTCTGTATTAGCTCCGCCAAGAAAATGACTCCATGTTTCGTCATTGACCTTCTTTGACTTTAAGAATTTATCGAATACAAGCAAGTCTTTCTCGTATCCCTGTACTTGAATGAACGATTCTTGTTTATACGCAATGAACTTACTCGCAGATTCTAGAAAATTCATAAAATGTCCTCCCCTGAGTTACATCATAGTAGTGCTAAAGAAATCTGCATAATGCTCCCGTATTCTCCCACAAGCGAGACTTATGATGCAACGAACCAAGTTTTAGTCAAACTTAGGCTCGGGAGGGTTATCCGTCTGGAATTTAATCTTCGAAATGCCTCGGCGGCTGAGAGATGGAGAAAGCTGACCCAGTGCATAATTCCTTATTATACGAAGATGCTGACTTTTGAAACTCGAGGCTAATCTTCTAACCAAGGCAATACTTTTCTTGGCCCATAGATATGATTATCTTCAATCCAGTACTTCCCCGAATCATTTGGTCCATATATAAAACCGTCCTCTATCCAATAGCGACCAGAATTCTTTGGTCCGTAAATAAATTTATCCTCTATCCAATACCTACCTGATTGAACGGGACCATAAATAAATTTATCTTCAATCCAAAATCCAGTATACATACATTTTCTCTCCTAGCATTTTTGAATGATGGTATTTTCAGAATACATCACAATCACGAGCATTGAATCACATGTATAACAACATTATACCAAAGGACAGTATAAATCTGGATGATTTTGTCGAATCTTCGAAGCATTACAAGTCAAGAACAGGGGGTGGGGGGAAGATCTTTAAATCAATTG
>NZ_JBHSED010000046.1:0-4550 GCF_042651945.1 Cohnella boryungensis
TTATGACCAGTTGGGTCGGTATAAATTAACGGATTGTTTTGAGCGTACGTATACAAATTCAACGTCAGCGGGTTATTCAGTTGGCCCTCATAGCTATCCTACGCTATAAAGCTCAACTTCCAAGACAATAGAACACTACCCCTAAAATAGCACTTCTTTAAGGATTTTTGTACCATTTTCAGTTGTTCGCGGGAGCTTCTTTTAAGTTCAAAAGAGTGGCTCCCGCGCCTTCGCTTGAGCTGTGCTTCTCCATTATTACAACAACAAACATTTCAAGCAGTTATCCACAGTCTGTTCTTTCTGGCAAGCGGTACGGCGTTTTATGCTTCAAGATGCCGTACACAATGTTCACCAGCCGCCGCATAATGCAGACGAAAGCCTGCTTCTTCGTCTTGCCTTCCGCCATCTTGCGGTGGAAGTATTCGAGGAAGGCCGGATTTCTCGGTGTTTTCGTTCCCCGGTGAACGACAAGCTGCCGGATCGCCAGCGACATGAAGATGTTGTGCAGGGAGCGGTCGCCTTGCTTGCTCTTGTAGTAGCGGCCCTTGCCGCCGGAGCCGGAGAAGATCGGGGCAATCCCGGCGTACCGTGCCAGCTTGTCGGCGGAAGAGAACCGCGAGACGTCCCCAATCTCGGCGGTGAGTTCCGCCGCCGTGACCACATCGACGCCGGTAATCGTGTCTAGTTGGCAATCAATCTGCGCCAGCATGTTCTCCAGCGATTCGTCAAACTCCGCAATCTCCTTCTTGAAGTAGCGAAGCTGCCGAACCTGAGAGCGAATAATGAGTTCCTTTTCTGTTACGTAATCGCCAGCGGCAAGGCCGTCCGTCTTCACGCTGCATAGAATCTGCTCCGCCTTCTTCGTAGAACAAGCGTTGTTGCTGTACTTGCGTAAGAATTTCGCAAGCTGGCTGGCTGTCATCGTTTCCAGATGGCGCGGGGAAGGGAATGCCCGCCAGAACGCCAACGCCGTTTTGCCGTCCACTTCGCTGAAATAGCTGCGGTAGCTCGGATAGACGTAGCTGAGTTGGACGTGCAGTTGGCGAACAACCGCCGACATACTTTTGGCAATGCCCCGGCGACGCATAACCAATTGCCGCATAACCCAGTAATGCTCGTCGGGCTTGAAGTCCGGCAGATGGTTCATGTCGTCGCGCAGCACTCGCGCCACGCATTCAGCGTCCCAACTGTCGTTTTTCTGCACGGTGGCATAGCTCTTGCGCTTGGCGCTAGAGAAGGCTGGGTTAATGGATTTCACCCGCTGATTCTGGCGGACGAGATATAACCCGAACGCCCATCCGTACCCGCCTGTGTCCTCCAGACCGTAGACGGCAGTCATGCCCGGCGTGAGGTGCTTGTTTACCGCCTCCAGCACGAACGGAAAGGCGGCCGGGGCGTTGTCGAACGTCATTTCACCAAGCTTCTCGTTCCAGCAGTTCAGGATGACGGCGGTATGCTGTTTCTTGTGCAGATCGACTCCGACATACACATAGCGGAGTTGTTCTGAATGCAAATGTTTAGCCTCCTTTGAAATGGTCGCACCCGTAACCAGGCGGAGCAGAGCGGCACCCTTGGCTCAAGCGTGAACTTCTTTCGAAGCCCGCAAGGACAGCAAAGCCAGTCTCTGTCCGGTCTAGCCGGATGGCGACAGATTTAAGGGCAACAGCCCTTACGTATTTCGCCTACGAAGATAAGCGAGATACGTAAATGCTGTTGCAATACAGCCGTGCCGGGCAGGCGGCATCCTCAGTTCGAGCGTCAGCTTCGGTCAAAGCCCGCAATGATAGCGCAGCCTGCCTGCCCGGTGGCGGGCTGTTCGGGGCAAGAACCCCTACGGATTTCATCCGGTAATTGGCGCATGAAATCCGTAGATGCTCTTGCAGGGAGAAGGGGAAGCCCGAAGGCTTACCCCTGCTTCATCTTCCAGACCTTCTTCCAGCCCTTAGGCGTGAGCGAATCGTCGGAGAACGTCTTCGGATTATAGCGCGAACGCACCTTGCGACTGCGGATACTCTCGATGACAACCTTGCCCGGACGGACGATAATCTTCTTAATCCAGCCGCCGTGCAGCGTCTTCTCCCACACTTCCGTCGCGCAGTTCGCGAAGTAGAGCCGTAAGGCGGCTTCAATGACGGCATTCGCGCCGTCCAGTCCGTTCTGCTCGGCCTTCTCCTTCGCCATGCGAATCAAGTCCCGGTCAATCGTCGTGCCGAATCTCACTCGTGCCATACGAACCTTCTCCTTCCGCCAGTCGAATGGTAATCTCGCCGGGCTTCTCCACAATCTCGACCTTGCTCCCAGCGGTGAAACCTAGCGCCTCTAGCCACTTGCCCTGCACCCGGATGAACGGCGCTTCCCTGTCCTTGGACAGCGGGCCTGAGCCATACAGAAAGGCGCGTGAAACGGTAAGCTTACGCATGAATCCATCTCCCCTTAAGTGGGGGAAACCGCAAGAAGCAGGGTAAAGCCTACACCTGAACCCAGCAAGAGTGGTATAATATTCCATGGTTGCTGTGACAGCCTAACGGCTGTACGTGTAGGTAGTGCGATTACCTGCATGAGCCGACAAGTGGTGCGAACACTTGTCGGTCACGGCAACTTCTTCCGTTCCCCGAAGTTAGAACAGCAGGCGGACCAGCGCCCCAAGTCCGTGCCCAGCGGCACCGAGGACGACCGCCGCCGAGATCACGGCACCAATCGCGCGGCATAGACCGCTCTCCTCCAGCACACGCACCCAGTACATCTGCATCCTCCTCTGCTCTCATGTCCGGCCGTTTGTACCGCCTTGATTCGGATGTGTCAACGATTGATTTATTACCGTCTGGGATTGTTCTGCTAACGAAGTCATCGTGCCGGGCATGGATTCAGAACTTTCAATTGGTTTACAAATGAGGTCGCCGAAAGGCACACAAATCGGTTGACATGAAGGCGAGCCGAATCACCTGTGAACGAAATCAGGGCTTGTTACCCGTCATTTTCCTAACCTCCGTTGGAACCGGGGGATCGTGAGAGACGGCTAACAAGCCCTGTCGTTCTATTCGGGATAAGACCGGCATCTTCATGCCCATTGAACGGAAACAGGCCGAACAACCTGTGAACGAAGTCAGGACTTATTTTCCGCAATCTTTGTATACCTGTCGCTGCTAGGCAGCGTGATCGGGAGCAGGGAAGATTAGCGGGCAATAAGTCCTGTGCGTTCCGATTGGGAAAGATGTTGTCCTGTTTTCGTTCAACACCAATTTGCGTTCCTGGCGACATAGCTGGTGTAAACCAGCATTGAAAGCTGAACATCCATGAGCGGCACGGGCTTTAGGATCAACCCCATCTTCCGAACGACTCCCCAAAAGTGACAATGGTTGTCACAACCCCAGTTCCCCCAATGCTTCGCGCCTTCCTTTTGCCCGAGAGGGGATACTTTCATGCCCGGATGGCTTGTTCTTTTTGCTTCTTTTTCCTGTTAACTGATTTGCCCTTTTTCGATTTTCATAGCTTCCTGAAGGGCTTGTCTTTTTAAGCGGTTTGTCTGGATCTCCCTAAATCACTGCAAATCGAGGTTGAACGAATGATTGGTCTATCGGCATCGAAGAAACCGGAAGGGGCTTGTTTAGGCGTTATTTTGATCATGGAGAGGAGAGAGCCTTCACTTATTCCATTCGTGGGTGCAAATCCTTTGTAGCGGAATAAATGAAGGAGGTTGGCGGTATTTAGTTGATGTGGCGGAGGGTGGAACGTAAACAAGCCAGCGGTTTCTTTTTAGGCTCGATATTCCAGTTCGTTCAACTTCATTTGCAGGAGAGGGGGAGATATGGAATCAGACCGCTTATAGGACAAGTGTCAGGAAGGAATAGAAATCGAAGGCGGGCAAATCGTTAATCCCGGAATGAAGAAGTATTGAAGAACGAAAGCCATCGGGGCATGAGACGTGTCCCGTCTCCAAGTGAAAGGCGCGATGAGCTGGAGAACAGAAGTTGCAACAAAACCATTGTCATTTGGGGAATCGTGGACGATGTGTGTCGATCCTAAAAAGCCTATGAGCATAGAAGTTAAGCAATCCCAACCGGCAATAAATCAATCGTTGACACATCCGAATCAAGGCGGTGTGTGGGCCGGGAACATGAGAGCAGAGGAGGATGCAGATGTACTGGGTGCGTGTGCTGGAGGAGAGCGGCGTAGGCCGCGCGGTTGGTGCCGTGATCTCGGCGGCGGTTGTCCTCGGTGCCGCTTGGCACGGACTTGGGGCGCTAGTTCGCCTGCTGTTCTAACTTCGGGGAAGACGGAAGAAGTTGCCGTGACCGGCAAGTGTTCGCAGCACTTGTCGGCTCATGCAGGTAATCGCACTACCTACACGCACAGCCGTTAGGCTGTCACAGCAACCATGGATAATTGTACCACTTATGCACGGTTCATGTGTAGGCTTTACCCTGCGCTTCTTGCGGGTTCCCCCCACTTGAGGGGAGATGGATTCATGCGTAAGCTTACCGTTTCACGCGCCTTTCTGTATGGCTCAGGCCCGCTGTCCAAGGACAGGGAAGCGCCGTTCATCCGGGTGC
>NZ_JBHSED010000046.1:4702-86035 GCF_042651945.1 Cohnella boryungensis
CAGATTCGTATGGCAAGAGTTAGGTTCGGCTCAAGAATTGATGCAGACTTGATTCGCATGGCGAAGGAGAAGGCCGAGCAGAACGGACTGGATGGCGCGAATGCCGTCATTGAAGCCGCCTTGCGGCTCTACTTCGCGAACTGCGCGACGGAGGTCTGGGAGAAGACGCTGCACGGCGGCTGGATTAAGAAGATTATCGTTCGTCCGGGCAAGGTTGTCATCGAGAGTATCCGCAGTCGCAAGGTACGTTCGCGCTACAATCCGCAGACGTTCTCTGACGATTCGCTCACGCCCAAGGGCTGGAAGAAGGTCTGGAAGATGAAGCAGGGGTAAGCCTCCGGGCTTCCCCTTCTCCCTGCAAGAGCATCTACGGATTTCATTCGCCTGTCGATTCTCGAATGGACGGATGAAATCCGTAGGGGTTCTTGCCCCGAACAGCCTCCCACCGGACAGGCAGGCTGCGCTATCATTGCGGGCTTTGACCGAAGCTGACGCTCGAACTGAGGATGCCGCCTGTCCGGAACGGCTGTATTGCAACAGTATTTACGTATCTCGCTTATCTTCGTAGGCGGAATACGTAAGGGCTGTTGCCCTTAAATCTGTCGCCATCCGGCTAGACCGGACAGAGACTGGCTTTGCTGTCCTTGCGGGCTTCGCAAGAAGTTCACGCTTGAGCCAAGGGTGCCGCTCTGCTCCGCCTGGTTACGGGTGCGACCATTCAAAGGAGGCTAACATTTGCATACGGAACAACTCCGTTACCTCTATGTCGGAGTCGACCTACACAAGAAACAGCATACCGCCGTCATCTTGAACTGCTGGAACGAGAAGCTTGGTGAAATGACGTTCGACAACGCCCCCGCCGCCTTCCCGTTCGTGTTGGAGGCGGTAAACAAGCGCCTCCAACCGGGCATGACCGCCGTCTACGGTCTGGAGGACACGGGCGGTTACGGCTGGGCGTTCGGGCTGTACCTTGTGAATCAAGGCCAGCGGGTGAAATCCATTAACCCGGCGTTCTCTAGCGCCAAGCGCAAAAGTTATGCCACCGTGCAGAAAAACGACAGTTGGGACGCTGAATGCGTGGCTCGGGAACTGCGCGACGACATGAACCATCTGCCGGACTTCAAGCCCGACGAGCATTATTGGGTTATGCGGCAATTGGTTATGCGCCGCAGAGGGATTGCCAAGAGTATGTCGGCGGTCGTTCGGCAACTGCACGTACAACTCAGCTACGTCTATCCCAGCTACCGCAGCTACTTCAGCGAAGTAGACGGCAAAACGGCGTTGGCATTCTGGCGGGCGTTCCCGTCTCCGCGCCAACTGGAACAGGTGACGGCCAGCCAGCTTGCCAAGTTCTTGCGCAAGTACAGCAACAACGCTTGTTCCACGAAGAAGGCGGAACAGATTCTGTGCAGCGTGAAGGCCGACGGCCTTGTCGCTGGCGATTATGTCACAGAAAAGGAACTCATTATTCGCTCTCAGGTTCGGCAGCTTCGCTACTTCAAGAAGGAAATCGCGGAGTTTGACGAATCGCTGGCGAACATGCTGACGCAGATTAATTGCCAACTGGACACGATTACCGGCGTGGATGTGGTCACGGCGGCGGAACTCACCGCCGAGATTGGCGACGTCTCGCGGTTTTCTTCCGCCGACAAGCTGGCCCGATATGCCGGGATTGCCCCGATCTTCGCTGGCTCCGGCGGCAAGGGCCGCTACTACAAGAGCAAGCAAGGCGACCGTTCCTTGCACAACATCTTCATGTCGCTAGCGATCCGGCAGCTTGTCGTTCACCGGGGAACGAAAACGCCAAGAAATCCGGCCTTCCTCGAATACTTCCACCGGAAGATGGCGGAAGGCAAAACGAAGAAACAGGCTTTCGTCTGCATTATGCGGCGACTCGTGAACATTGTGTACGGCATCTTGAAGCACAAAACGCCGTATCGCCTGCCGGAAAGAACGGACTGTGGATAATCCCTTGAAACGATTATCGTTGTATTAATGGAGAAGCGTAGCTCAAGCGAAGGCGCGGGAGCCGATTTTTGTTCTTAAAAGAAGCTCCCGCGAACAACTAAACAGTTCCACAAACCGTAAAGAAGTGCTATTTTATGGGTAGTGTTCTATTGTCTTGGAGATTGAGCTTTATAGCGTAGGATAGCTACGAGGGAACTCTGACCAATCCTTTGTCTCTCAATCTATACACCTATACTGCCAACAATCCATTACGTTATATTGACCCGTCCGGGCACGATTATGTTATGCCAAGTTCCAAAGAAATTCGAAATATGTCTAAAGATACAACATTCTTAGGGATGCTTGGCTATTTTTTAAGTGCGCTAAAAATAAATCAAAATAGCGGGTATGACAGTCTATTAAATTCTGCCGCCAGTTACGATTTACAAATGCTAAAAAGAGGATACGAAGTTGGAACCAAAGAAAATCAAACCGTAATGGCGATTCAAGGACTAGCTTTAAGGAATGATGGGTGTAGCTACCTAGTGGGCGGTTGCCAAGGCGGTTCTGCATCTATTATGGAGTACGGGGACGGTTATCTTGCAATTGACTTACTTTTGAACGGGACGACAACATCGTATGTTGTGGTTGGCGTAGAAGGCGGCCCTGTTCAATTTGAATGTAATTGCTTCACAGCAGAACTACGGTTAAGACCCAAGATGGAGAAAAACCGATAGAAGAAATTGCTGTCGGTGACAAAGTACTGGCCAAAGATGATAAAACGGGTGAGATTGCCTATAAGGAAGTCACAGGACTTTTCCAAAAGCAAACTGATGAAATCTATTATCTTCATATTGGCGACGAGATCATAGAAGTTACAGGGGAACATCCATTCTGGCTTGATGGAAGCGGATGGACTTATGTAAAAGATCTAAAAGAAGGTGACTTTCTTTTAAGCAGTGACGGGCGTAAACTTTCGATAGATAAAATAGAGAAAGAGCCTCGAACTGCAACAGTGTACAATTTTGAAGTACAGGACTTTAATTCTTATTTTGTTTCAAATCTCGGGATATGGGTTCACAATTGCCAGATTGGCACGTATACGATTACTTTTCAAAGCGGAACAGTTTATCATGGAATAGGACCAATCAGTCGTATGAACCAGTCTGCAAGATATCAGTCAAGTGTTAACAATGACCCTGTAGTTAGTAAAACATTCACACCCGCTGTGGATCGAAGAGCAGCGTTTATTGAAGAAGCCATTCGAATTCGAAAAGATGGTGGTCCAAGCAGTAGATTGAATTACAATAAGATAAACAGTCCGGGAGCAAAAATATGGGAAGAAGAGCAAAGAAGGAGAGGAAGACCTTGAATAATAATGACCGGGATGGATTTAGATTTGCAGCAGGTCCTTTAAACAGAAATGTCATTATGATTGAAGACCATAGGGTCGAAGATTATGTTAAGTATATTAATCTAAATCGTTTTCGTTCGATTTACTTTAGTATCTTGTATTACAATTTGGATAATGTTGATTGTTTAGAGCAATTAGAACAAGTAGAGACTGTAAATATCGGAGCGAAAGTTTCAAATTTTGAAGGTTTATACAGATCAAGCGAAAGTATCAAGGTGCTATTGTTAAGTGATATTGTAGGTCCCATTGATCTATCGCGATTGCAGCATGTGGAAGAAATGGCTATTGAGATGAATAAACATGTCCTAAACTTGGAGAAGTGTAAGCAGTTAAAGGAATTACGTATATGGAAGTACAAGAAGAATAACCTCGAAGAATTGTTTGGCCTCACAAACTTAAACTCAATAACAATAACACAAAGTACACTTGTAACATTAGACGGTTGTAATCGTTTTGACAAATTGGAACGAGTCGAATTGAATTATATGAGCAAACTTGAAGATGTTAATCAACTAACAGATCTGGCCGATACGTTGAAAGTGCTCCGAATCGAATCCTGTAAAAAGATTAATTTCGATTCTTTACATCAGCTAAAAAATTTAGAGAAACTTTCATTACTCGATAGTGGTTCGATTCCAAGCTTGAGTTTTGTGAAAAGTCTGCCCAAGTTGAAGTTTTTGGTATTCTCAAAAACCAATGTAGTCGACGGCGATCTTTCTTACTGTGAAGGAATAGAATATGTGGCTTTTGATAACAAAAAACATTACACCCATAAGTCAAAGGACTTTGACCAAAAAATACAAACTTAAAGCCTCCTACATTAACAACGGAGTAGACCCCTAACCTGATGACCAGAGCAAACGGCTTGCCCACTTGTTGATTCCTCCGCAGGCGTGGCTTGCAGCCCTTCATTTCCGTTGGACAGAATCCCTGTCTCCAACGTTTAGGAAGGCTGTACGCCGCCCTGTGGCTTATAGATCAACAGAGGGCAAGCCGTTTGTTCCATCCGGATCGGGTTCAGAGCATTGCTTTTTTGAAGTGCAGATATGGAGTAGAAGCGGAATTTATACTCATAATGTAGGCGAATATGGAACATCATATTCCTACTACTAGGAGGGCGAATATATGGGAGTAACCTTCACAGCAATTTTTCAAAATAAGGGATCTGATATTAGTCAAGCTTGTAAAAAGCTCACCGAGATTATGTTAGATACACAAAATCAGGAAGAAATTTGGAGGTGGAAATACAGGAAAAGGGATTGTGAATCTCCTGAATGCATTCAGATTCATGGTCAACTGGAATTTCAAAATGCAAGAGGTTTTCATATTGAACTGGGTAAACATTTCTTTATGCTAAATTTGTTAATAGGATGGTATACACTCTTAGAAGATGAACGATTGCAAAACCGACTGCGTCAAGATTTATCCCGTTTCTCTAAAAGATTTGGACCAGCTATTTATTTGCCGAGCTCTTGTGAGGTTGATGCGATAGTTTTTTTACAACGGGAACGAACTTGGGAGGATTTAAGATTCACTTTAAGTGAAAATTGTGGCAATCAGAAAAAAAGCTTAAAAGAATTATTAGCATGTATAAATCGTGGAGAGAAACAATGTGGTTATTATGTTGAGTTGTTTTAACAACTTCAGAAATCCTTAAGGGTTAGAAGTGAGGAGTGCTCACATATATAGGAGGGTCGCTAACGTCCTTACTTCCTAGCGTACAATGAGCAGAAGATGGCGGCAGGGAAAACCAAGTAACAAGCGATTGTCTGCATCATGAGGAAACTCGTAAATGTCATCTATCACTTAATGAAAAAAAAGTCAGTATATGTAATCCCAGTAGTATCCAGTAAGGAAGCGGCATGATAAAATCATAGTGTTGGGCGGCGATTGTGCGAAAACAGTCTGCCGTCCATTTTATTAGAAAAGTACGCTTTATTAACTAGGATACGTATAAAGGGCAGATTGAAATATTTAACGAGGAAAGTGAACATCTCAATGGGGGGCGCGTATGCAGATATGGTTACGGCTACTGCTGATAGCAGTAATAATAATTAGTGCTTCATCGATTGTTTGGTTTCTTTTAGGTTCAACAGCTTATTTCCAACGAGGAATGGATATTATCGGAACTGCCATAATGTTTGGTGTTGCTGTTCCCACGTTCTTGTTAATTGGATTATTTACTATCCTACTAATTAAAGGATGGACTCCCATGAGCGGAGGACAGTACGTTGTTCTTCATAGGACTGGTAGTATCTATATCACTCTCAGTCGCACTAAGCCAAAGTGTAAGCACATACGGTTGGGCGAACGAAAAGATTGAAAGCGACACAGTAAAAGTTACAGCAGATAACAAATATGAATATCGAATTGACTTAATTAATTTATTCCAAAAGAACAGTCATGCTCGACTGTACTTAAAAGATTCAGACTCGGGAACGGAAACTCACATTCCTGTCGATATTCAGACGAGAAAGATTGTAGGACTTGGGGTAGAGAAGGTAAATCACTGGGTCATGCTAGAAACAACGGACACTGCATCTGAATATATTCTATATACGACAAAAGAACTCGGCATACCTGAAGAGAAATTCAAAATAGACATCATAGCAGGGACATCAAGTAGGGTTAATTAAACTTTATCTTGTCAGGTAGTAGGAGTTATGATGATTCAATACCCCTGGGTTATTATTCTGACTTGAGATTCGGTGTTAGGAAAGCAGATTAATTCAGATCGGCCAGTAATGACTTAACTTCTATAAGAGTAGGTGTTTGTAATGGCAAAAGTTCAGTGCTGTTGCGGAGAGATATTATCCAATCATCATATTACGAAGACAAACCTGAACCTGATTTTGATGTATGGAAATGTTCCAATTGTGAGAGGTTGCTCTTTTTTGATGAGGGGAAATTGATTAAGACTTATTCCTTGGAGAAGTGATAATTAAGACATACAAGGCGGAATATCATTGAATTCTAAATTAGTTACAATATTGGGGATACCCTTGGTATTAATTCTGATGATTACTGCTTACTTCATGTTTCCTTGGATGGCTATATTTATTGGAATTCACTCTGAATCCGATCCACCTAGCCCGCAAATTAAATATGGCGAATTTCCTTTTCGTCTCGAATATGAGCAATACGGTCAAACGATTGTCATTGAAGATACGCTAATATGTGAATATGTGGGTAATCGTGCTGATGAAGGTCGTGGTAAATATCGAGAATGGAAGCAATCTATAGCTAGTGGAAAAGAAAGAATAACATTGTTTAAAGAAGATGACACCACAGAAATATATTTTCCTACGGAAAGTGCGAATTATTTCATGGGAGATACCGACACAAGCACAGACGACAATCAGAATCTTTCTCTACTCTCTAGTGCTCTTATAATTGAAAAAGTGGGGAGAGGTCAGCAAACCGCAACAATAAGCGCAAGCGAACTATTAAATAATTATGGCATTAAATTGATAAAGTGGGATATCAAACAACCAATAAAGAATAGTTTTTCTTAACTTCAATAAACAATTAGAGCCACATGGAGATTTTACTTCTGCCAATGGAAGTTATAAGTACAAGTCAAGTTATTTTGGGAGGTGATTATCGGTGTTTATGATTAATTATAAAATTAACAGTGATCAATTAATTCCTTCAGAATTAGCACCTGAGATCTATGGATTTATTGAACTGTTAATTGGTAGTAATGCTTATGGATGTTATCCGAAAAGTCCTGTACCATATGAAGGTTCAGACTTATTATCCACTTGGTTTGAACAACTATCAGAAAATGCATGTCTGTTAGAAGAGCATTCCATAGTTATAATTAATGATATAACTTCGTATAACACCTGGCTTAGTTTTAATAGAATTGATGAGGACAGCGTTGAAATAAGTGAATTATTATTTGATAAACCTGACGGAATTCAGTCGGTTATAACTCAACCCATTCCAGAAGCAACTTTGGGTAAAATCAGTAATATTCCGGTGAAGATCATTGACTTTAAAAGGGAAGTATTCACCAAAACATCTCGGTTCCTTAATGAAGTTTTAATTAGCAATCCACTATATAGACAATTCCCTTGGGTAATTAGAATTCAAGAAAACTTATCAAAAATTATTTAATAAAATACTCGCCAACCAAAGTGGAAAAAGACTCTTCGGTATTCTTCACGGGACAAGCTGGTTGCTTACATTGCTGAATCTGATTTATTGACGGCTACTCAAGTGAAATTACTTATGGAGGATATTAAATGGGGGATAGAATAGTATTTTCAATAGTGGTATTTATTATTACTTTTGTGCCTGGATTAATGGGTGTCTTTAAACCTGTCCTTGCCTATAAAACGACCGCTACAAATACTCTCAAAAAGACACCCTCAAAATCAGCAATTAAACGATATAAAATAAGCAGTTATATTTCAATGATAATTGGGTGCGTGATGATCGTATTAATTTTGCTTGGATACACAGATGTAGGGTAAAGAAAGCGGCATTCGAAAGATACACAGCCTAAAAAACGACTCGAACAAGATGGAAATGAGAAGTTTTTATTAGATAAGTCAAGAAGGGAACATATTTTAAACCAAGTACTGGGAAGGCTCATAATGAACGTTGTTGGAATTAAGGAATATTAGTGTTGACTAATTTGGTAAGGTAGACGACATCCTTAAATAAGGAGCCAATATGAACCCAATAACAATTAATTTAGATGAAGATGCGCGGTTTCCACTTAAAGATACATGTTGATCCTTGTGAGTCGAATTTTCATCCTCAGGCTTTAGGTTTTTTTTCGCATCCGGATAGTGCAGAATTAATTGTTAGTTGTAGTGATTTTGAGCCAATTAACAATTACACTGAGAAAGATTAACTCTTGAATTGTTTCGTTAGGTCAGCGCTCACGTACTTTGTCGGTAGGGCAAATACCGTCAATGACGTGAGCGTTTGTGCGTCAAGCACGCCAAGCATCAAGTGTACATTTTAGAAATTGCTGCAATAAGCAACTAAATAGGAGAGATGATTTTGTTTGAAAATGTTAATTTTGAGCCAGGGGAAATAGTCTATAATGATTTACAAATAGATGAGCATGATTCCTTGGAGAAACATCTTGAGAATTTGAAAGAGGATTTATTTCAAGTGAATTATGAAGATAGATTTATTATTGATGTGGGTTGGCATCCTTCTTTCTCAAAGGATGGAGTTTTTAGAGTTATGGTAATCGAGGATTTTGAATGGGATAGCCCAATATACCAAAAAACTTGCCGATCAATGGTTGAACTTAAGATATGTATTGAAGAATCGGTTGCTGCTGTTCAATCAAGACTATAACATTCGCTGGACCTTAATGAATCAAGAATTTTACGAAAGGACTCAGCCCTAATTACTCCAATGATTACATGCACGCAAAAATGCATGTTTGGTGATGCAATCCTCTTTCTCGTATCCCCTTTGCTGTCATAGCTTTATCCAAATTTTAAAAGCATTTCTTGGCGATATACAGGACCAAAGGCGGTGTTAGGGTGAAAAAAGCTCATGGGACTCACTTGAAGAGCATTTATCCTATCGGCATTAAACGTGCGCTAATTCCATTTGAGCATAATGGGAAATGGGGCTACTTTGATCAAGAAGGCAATGTAGTAGTCCGACCCCTTTACGATGATGCGGACGCATTTAGCGAAGGTCTTGCTGGAGTCCGAATCTCTGATTTCTGGGGATATATTAACGAGGAAGGTTCTGTAGTCGTTACTCCGGAGTATCACTTTGTTGGTCCGTATGTTAAAGGACAATCTATCGTTAAGAACTCCAAAGGATATTTCTTAATTGATCAAAGCGGCGTTCAAATTAAAACAATTACAGGGGACTTCGAGATCGATGAACCGATTGAACAGGCAGCTTCACATGGAGAATGGATCAAAATCCAGCATGAGGAGCGGTTCGGTTACATCAATTTTTCCGGCAACATTGTTATTCCACCTCAGTATGTAGAATCTGGAACGTTTAGTAATGGGCTTGCATGGGTGAAGTCCGATCATGGCCGCTATTCCTTTATCGATTCCTCCGGGACTACAACCATTGGGTTGCCAGATCATATTATTCCCGATTCTTTCTCGGAGGGAATGGCGGCAGTAAGGGACATTCATAGTCTGAAGTCAGGCTTTATCGATACAAACGGGCAATTGATCATAGCGATTAATCTATCCAATCCCGATTCTTTTTCCGAAGGCCTGACGACTGTAATTATCAATAACGGGAAAATGGGTTACATTGATCTCCAAGGTCATTTCGTTATAGAGGGAGCGTATGATGAAGCTCTTCCGTTCATAAACGGAACTGCCCTCGTTTCGATTGGCGATAAGTCCGGTTTTATTGATAAGAATGGTGACCTTGTCGTCCCCATGCAACAATTCGATTATATAGATGTTCAGTCATACTTCTTGAACAGTAGTGTGGTACTCGTTATGCAGGATGGAAAATATAAATATATCAATCGGCATAACGGAAAAACAATATTTGAAATTCAATAAATCCCTAACCTGATGACCAAAGTAAACGGC
The DNA here is from genome assembly GCF_042651945.1 of Cohnella boryungensis. Classification (NCBI taxonomy): domain Bacteria; kingdom Bacillati; phylum Bacillota; class Bacilli; order Caryophanales; family Paenibacillaceae; genus Cohnella; species Cohnella boryungensis. The sequence continues at coordinate 14,615 of NZ_JBHSED010000046.1, forward strand.
TTGCCCACCAGATGATTCCTCCCCAGTGGCTTGCCCTGCGGCTCGTGAATGAATAACTTTCTTTCTCGACTTTCCTACTACTCGATAAAAACTGCAGAGTAAGAATTATATTGTCGATATCCTCGTGCCTAATGAATAATCGTACTTCCTCTTTGATTGAATCTTGCAAATGCAACTTAGCAATGCAGTATATTTATTCTACGGGTTTATCGATAACTGTTAGTGAAGCTGACGTAGTTTTCTTATACGTCCAACATAGGCGTCAATAAGGAATCTGTTTAGGGTAGTTTGTTATCTCATTTTAGGTGTTGTAGCCATATGGAGATGTGATTATGGGGGTAGTAGCCATTTTATTTGGTCTAGCTTTTCTATTTTTTCCTAGACAAATTTGGATGCTTGAACGTTTTATGATTCAGATCAAAAAAGGAAAAGTTAGCATAGGATCAGATTCGCCTACAGCTTTAGTCATCATTATTTGTAGAATAATCGGTGTTTTCAGCCTTTTACTAGGTATATTGTTCTTGGTTACTTAACACTTAGGGCATGGATTCGGTATTGTACCGGGCTCATGCCCTTTCGCTTGCTCTACCATCTCCCGCTCTACAGATGCTGGAAAACCGGACAGATGGCACACTCGTTATTGATAATAATTCTCATTTGGAATAACATAAATGCAACTATGCGATTGCGGAGGGAACGAAATCAGATGACGAAAGAAACAGGGGCCAGCAGCATTTTTACAAAAGAGAGAATTGCCGATGCCGTGCAGCTATGGACGCGCTCGTCCATCTCGTTAATAGATGTTCGTCATCAGTTGATACGTCCAGACAAGCCTCTGCAGAATTACATCATGCCGACCAGCATGCTGATCTATCCTGCGGCGGGATGGCCGGTGTCCAAGTGGATCGCACCGTCTACCGACGGAGCGCTTTGGTCTTTTTCACGGGGCAAAGGGACGGAATTATCGATTCATCCTGCCGATACGCCATTGGATACCTTCATGATGCTATATAAAGCGGAGACGGCACCCTTCTACCGAAGAGAAATTCATTGTCTGCTGGAACGAATGAATCCTTTCTTGCAAGCATACGGGGCTGTCCAGTAGTAGTCAGCGAAAGCTGACTGCGGGATGCCCTATTTTTGTTGAATAGAAGTTACGACCAACTCAGGAAAGGGCGATTTGCATAAACAAGAAATGTACAACGATCGTTGCTGCAATCCCATACTGCCGGCACAGATATCCGCAGGGGCGGACAGAAAGTTCTATTGAAGCTTACGTCATAAAGATATATAATGTACATATTGTATAAGTACAATATGGGAAGTGAGCTTGTATGGAGATTATTATCAGCAGTAATACGAGTAAGCCGATCTACGAACAAATTGCATCACAGATCAAAGCGATGGTCATGAGCGGTGAGTTAAAAACAGGCGATCCCATTCCATCCATGCGCTCGCTCGCCAAGACGATTCATGTAAGTGTCATCACCGTGCAAAAAGCCTATGAAGATTTGCAACGAGATGGCTTTATAGAAACGACGGTTGGACGAGGCAGTTTTATCTCTGCACAGAATCGGGATTTTATCCAGGAAGAGCAGCAGAAAATCGTCGAGGAATACTTAAGGCTCGCTGCTGAAGCCGGGCGAACAAGCGGAATCAAGCTGGAACAACTTATTGAGTTGTTAATCATGTTTTACCAGGAGGACTAGCTTATGAATTATTGTTTAGAAGTCAAAAATTTGTTCAGGACTTACCCAAATTCCAATTTTAGCTTGGAGGATGTTTCCTTTTCTCTTCCTAGAGGAAGTATCATGGGCTTCGTTGGAGAGAACGGGGCTGGAAAAACGACAACAATGAGTATGATTTTGAACACAATAAAGCGCGACAGCGGAACGATTAAAATATTTGGAGAGGAGATGACGGACGAACGAACCGACATTCGCAACCATATTGGAGTTGTGTTTGATGCCATTAATTTTCCGGGGGCGCTCACTGCCGATAAGTTATCTGCGGTGTTCCAAGATATTTATCGAGAATGGGACGACGCTCTCTTCCGTAATCTGATCCGCAGACTTCAGGTGCCCGCTCAAATCCCAATAAAAGACTTGTCGCGGGGTATGACGATGAAGCTAGCCACGGCAGTGGCTATGTCACACGGGGCAAAATTGCTGCTGCTCGATGAGGCGACTTCCGGCCTGGATCCTATTGTAAGAGAAGAGATGCTCGATTTGTTTTTAGAGTTTGTGGAGAACGAAGAGCATTCCATTCTCATGTCTTCCCACATTACCAGCGACTTGGAGAAAATCGCGGACTACATTACCTTTATACACAAGGGGAAAATCATTCTGACAGAACAGAAAGATACACTTCTATACAAATTTGGCATGTGCCGCTGCAAAGCGGATCAATTTCACACCCTTGACGAGTCGGAGTATGTTGCCTATCGAAAAAGAGGACTGCAGATCGAAGTGTTAATCTCTGACAAAGACAGTTTTTCCAAGAAGCACCGTGATTTCATCGTTGATGGTGTGACGATTGATGAGATTATGCTGCTACTGGTCAAGGGGGATCAATAAATGAGGGGACTAATCCGTAACAACCTCTATTCCATGGCAAGCAACATCCGCTTATCTTTAATCATGGCCGCATTTCTAGCATTGGTTCCTTTAGTGCTCAAGGAGACGTCCATGATTCCCATGATTTTTGCCGTACAAATCTTCCTGTTTGTTGCGAATACCGGAGCCTCGCTGCGAGTGGATGAGACTTCGAAATGGAACAAATTTGAACTGACGCTGCCGATCAGGCGCCGTACCGTTATTGGGGCCAAGTATGTGTCGTTCTCCTTGCTTATTCTATTGGGAGTGTTGATGAGCTTGCTTACGCTTGCTCTTGCTTATGTTACAGGAGTACAGCTCGATTCGCAGCTTGTGATGTACGGTTATGGTTTCGGATTGACCTTGTCCATCGCATCAGTGGCTTTGATGTATCCGATCATGCTGAAGATGGGGACGGAGAAAAATGAACTCGTCGTATTTCTCTCGGGATTTGGTGCGGTAGGGATCATGCTGATCCTGGCCGTAATCCTGTCCCCTGTTACAGGAGGCATGCAGCTGCGTCATCCGCTTGTGGGTATGGTGTCTACTTGCACGTCAACAATCCTATTTGCGGTATCCTACTTTGTGTCAGTCCGCATCCATCAGAGGAAAGAGTTCAAGTAGTGGAGGGCAGGATCGACTGGACTGGACGGGGCTCAACGGTCAGCCGCGACAAGTCAATAATACAGAACTATAATATCCCCCGACTTAATTGCTGAGAGCAATAAAGTCGGGGGTTTTTCACAGCTATAGATGCTCTCGGCAACGCAACTATTTTTGCTTCTGAGGGATTTGGATCGGCAAGTCCAGCCACGCAACGCCGATATCCCGGTGGAAATGGTCAAAGCCGCTGCCCTCGACGCCGTCGTAGAAGAGAGCAAGCTTGTCTCCTAGGCGAAATACGCTGGGAGCGCCAATTACGGATTTGGACCAGCTGCACATGCTGCCGTCGAAGACGAGCGCTTTGTCGTCAACGTTCCAGCGCTGAATATCCTTGGTCCAATAGACCCATACGGCATCGGTGTATTCCTTGATCTCGTTAATCCCGACATGATTGGTGAACAGAAACCAGGTTCCGGTTTCTTCCTCGAAGAAAACCGTGCTGTTCTCGATCTGCTCTTCCAGCGGAAACAACGGCTCGGGGTCGACCGTCCACTCCCCGTCCAGATCCTTCGTGCGCGCAATGCCCAGCGTTCGCTTCGTGATCTTGTTCGAATCCAGCACCGACGCGCTGAAAAACTGCAAATATTCGTCCCCGTCTTTCACGATGGCCCCCGAGCTGGCAGTCGTGCTATAGTATGTGTTCTCTTTCATTCTGAACGGAACGATATCCTGCTTGATCCACGGTCCGTAAGGAGAATCCGACTTGGCCTTCATCGTGACATAGGGGAAATCCGGAATGTCGTAGGGATGCTCGCGCTTGTAGTCGGAGCCGATGTAGAACATGTGCCAAACTCCGTTTTCCGGATAGGTGACCCCGTAAACCGCGCAGCTGGAATCGTCATCGCCTTCCTGACCGAGCTCCAGAATCACCCCTTTTTTCTCCCAGTGGATCAAATCCTTGCTCGTGGCCAAATAATTTCTCCAGCCGGTCTTGTCGTCGGAGGCGTCGTAATGCATGAGATAAGTGCCGTCATGCTCGAATACGAGAGGCTCTCTGATCCCATAGCCGTCCAGCTCCGCGCTGCCCCGTTTCAGTACGATTCCTTGATCTGTCGCGGGGATCGTCAGCTGGGCTTCCGGTCTTCCGTCCAAATATTTTGCACCCAAATCGATCACGCCTTCCCTTGTTGGTGGAGCGCCACTGCAGGGCATGTGACGCAATGGCTCTCATGATAACGCTTGCTTTCGAAACTGACAAGCCCTTAATTTTTCGAGATTGAGGGGGAGAGAGAAATTTATTCGCAATCGTTTTTTGACTATTGACAGCGGTTTCATATGAGGCTACAATTCGATTAATTGGTCTGACAACTTACTAGTTTATCGTCTGGAGAGATGAGGATGCTCAAGTCGCTAAAGAGACAAAAGCTGCATGAGTCCATTACGGAGGCCGTGCTCAACTATATAGAGCAGAAGGGGTACAGTCAGGGCGACCGGCTGCCTACGGAAAGATTTTTTTGCGAGCAATTCCAGATCAGCCGACCGACTTTCCGCGAAGCGATGAAGAAATTGGAAAGCTTCGGCGTGATCGAGATTAAACCGGGCAGCGGCATGTACCTTCGCGCCGAGAAAACAATACTGGCGGAAATGGCGAATTTCACGTTGAAGGTTTCCATGGAGAAGAAGGCAATCCTGGAGCTGATCGATATGCGCGAGATGATGGAGAAGCATGCGATCGATCAAATCGTTAATCAGGGCCAGTCCTTCTATCTGGACAAGCTCGGGGAAATCGTCGATGAATATGATCGCAAGAGGAACAAGGGCGGGATTCCTCGGCAAGAGGATTACTTATTCCACCTGACCCTGTACGAGGGCTCCGACAATCGGCTGATGCTCACGCTGTTTCAATCAATCAAGGAAATGGATACGCTGTGGGCGGACCGCGTCATCGATGGGCTGGATATGCATGTATTCGGACGGGAGACGGAGCCGCTGCACCGGATGATTTACGAGGCGATGAGAAGCGGCGACGCCAAGAAGGCCAAGAAGCTGATGGGCAAGCACTTCGAGATTATGCGGGACGACCTGAAGAAGATTGGAGGTTAAGAGTTCCTCCATCATTCTCGCTATAATTGGTCAGACAACTATCCAAATAGAAAAATTCGACATTTTTCTCGACTTTATTTAAGGAGGTGAGGGGAAAGACCGGCAGTTCGTGAATCACACAACCTATGAGGGGGATTTCCGTATGTTGAAGAAAATGACAATCGGATTATGGGTTTGCATCATGGTCGTGGTTAGCGCTTGCTCATCGTCCGGGGGATCGAATGAAGGCAGCGGCAACGGCAAGGGGAGCGACAAGGTGGAGATCAGCTTCGTCGACGTTTCTCCATCTCCGGAGCGCACCAAATACTTCAATGAGGTGATTGCCGCTTTCGAGCAGGCGAATCCCGATATTAAAGTCAAAATGGAAACGGTCCCGTGGGACCAGGCCTTCAAAAAGCTGGCGATGCAAGGCGCGAGCAAAACGATGCCCGATGTCGTGAATATGTATCCGGCTTGGTTAAATACATTCGTTCCCGCAGGGTACTTAGAGCCGCTGTCCGCTCAATATGACGCGTGGTCGGACAAAGAAAAGCTGACGAGTTTTGTAAGCGATATCACGATGGAAGAACAGCAGCGCAAAGTTTATAACGACATCTACTATATGCCCGATGCTCTCATGTCGGGGGCGCTGTTCGTTCGCCAGGACTGGTTCAAGGAAGCCAACCTGCCGCTTCCGACCACCTGGGAGGAATTATTCACGGCCTCGGAGAAGCTGACCGATCCTGCCAAGAATCGCTATGGATGGGCGTATCGCGGCTCGCGGGCGGGCTTTGACCAAATCTTCGCCTATATTACGGCCGTTACCGGCGGAGAGACCTACGAGAAGGACGGAACTTCGGTGCTCTTGAGACCGGAAGCGCTTGAAGCCTTCGTGAAATTCACGGACATCTACAAAAAAGGCTGGGCTCCGAAAGACTCCATCAACTGGGGCTATCAAGAGATGGTGCAGGGCTTCACCTCCGGCGTTACCGGCATTCTGAACCAGACGACGGAAGTCATCGCCACCGCCAAAGCGTCGATGACCGACGACAGCTGGACGGTTATTCCTTATCCGAAAGGCGATGACGGCAAGCGCTATATCGGCGCGTCGGCCACATGGGGATACAGTGTCTCGGCCACCTCCAAACACAAGGAAGCATCCTGGAAGTTTATCGCATTCCTGTCCACGCCGGAGAACAATCTGAAATACTCCAATACGCTGACGATGATTCCGATCTTTAAGAGCGACAAGGGCGCGGAGGGACCGATGCAAGGATTCATCGATACCCTGGACGATCCGGACAGCTATCTGGTTGCCGATCTCGGGAATTTCCCGGAGCTTGGCGAATTCCGCGAAAGCTTCATGGATGCGGAGGTTCAGAAATACTTGTTGAATCAGCAGTCCGCAGAGCAAACGGTAAAAAATCTGGGCGACTTCCTGACGAAGGCGCAGCAGAAGTATATGAAGGAAAACCCCAATGTGCCTTTGCCGCACGTTACGAAGCCGCAAATGAAATAAGAGCCGCGCAGGGAGCGAAGCAGGGAAAAGCGATTTTCCCTGCCGCTTTCCTTCCTGCCGGCAAGGAGGACTCCTCTCATGTCACGGACAAAGTCGAAAGAGCCTTACTGGATGCTGGCTCCCAGCTTTCTGCTCCTATTTATCTTTTTGATTTATCCGCTGCTCAGCTCTTTCATCTATGCTTTTCAGAACTACAAGCTGACGGCCCCGAACGATACCGGCTTTAACGGCTTGGACAACTTCAAGACGGTATTCCAGGACGATAATTTCGGCATGGTCATGAGCAACTCCTTGATCTGGGTGGTGCTTACCGTCGGCGGGCAATTCGTGTTTGGATTTATTCTCGCCTTGGCGCTGCGACGGCCCTTTCCGGGGCGCAACCTCTATCAGGCTATCGTGTTCCTCCCATGGGCGGTATCCTCGTTCGTGGTAGGACTGACGTTCCGTTGGCTGCTGAATGCCGAATACGGACCGGTGAACGATCTGCTGCTCAAGCTCGGCATTATCGAGGATAAAATCTACTTCTTGTCCGATCCGAAGCTGGCCCTGTATACCGTTATCCTCACGATGACGTGGTACGGCATTCCTTTCTTTGCGATTATGCTGCTTGCCGCTATGCAATCCATACCGGAGGATCTGTACGAGGCAGCCGATATAGACGGCGCGGGAATATGGTCGAAATTCTGGCATATCACCTTTAGCTACATTAAACAGACGATCGTGCTGACGCTGCTGCTGCGAACGATCTGGGTCTTCGCCGCGGCGGATTTGATCTATATTATGACGGCAGGCGGGCCGGCCAACTCCTCCAATATTTTGTCGTCTTATATGTTCATGAAGGCTTACGCAACATTGGATTACGGACAAGCATCGGCGATCGGATTGTTCTTCATGGCGCTGCTGATTATGTTCTGCTATCTCTTCATGAAGGCGACTAAATTCGAGAAGGCGGGTAACTTCTGATGATTCTAAACCAACGCGCCTTTCTGTCGATTGTTCGTGTCTGCACGTTAATCTTTTTTCTGCTCATGGTGCTGTTGCCGTTTTACTGGCTGTTGATTACGTCTCTCAAGCCGAGGCTGGACATTCTGACGACCGATATTCAATACTGGCCCAAGCACTTTACCTTCGATAATTACAGGGTGCTATGGTCCTCCTCCAGCTTTGATGTTTTTCTGAAGAACAGCATTCTGGTCTCTCTGGGAGCCGGCTTGTTTACGACCTGCTTCGCGATTCTCGGCGGCTACGCGCTCGCCCGATACAAGTTCAGGGGAAAGTCCATGGCCGTGTACGGGCTGCTGTTGACGCAGATGATTCCCGGGGTAATGGTGATGATTCCGACCGCTATTCTGTTCAGCAAGATCGGCTTGATGAACAATCTGGGCGGGTTGGTCATGATCTATATCGTCGGTAACATTCCGTTCTGTCTGATCCTGATGCGCAGCTTCTTCGACCGGATACCGGTCGATCTGGAGGAAGCGGCTTTGATCGACGGCTGCAGCAAGCTCCGAGCCCTCTTCCGGGTCGTGCTGCCGATTATGCTTCCGGGCATCGTGGCGACCTTCGTGTTTGCCTTCATCGGGGCGTGGAACGAGTTGCTGTGCGCAATCATGTTTATCAGCAGCGATGAGTTCAAGACGATTCCGGTCGGTCTCTCCATGTTCGTGCAAAATTACGACGTCAATTGGGGGGTTATGACGGCAGGGGCCGTAATGGCATTGATTCCTTCCTTGGTCATGTTCGCGATCGTGCAGCGTTTTGTCGTTGAAGGGCTGACGGACGGAGCTGTGAAAGGGTAAGCCAAAGGCTTGAACAGATAGAAAACGAGGGTGGAGAGGACAAAATGATTAAGCGGCAGGATAAGGATATCAAGGACGCGGGAATGCAGACAATGCTTGCCCATTACGGGGACGAGACGTTTCACGGCGCAGTCGTTCCACCCGTATTTATTAATACTCTATTCGCATTTGATTCTTATGAAGCCTTCCAAAGATCGCAGTGGCAGGAGGAAGCCTTCTATTATTCAAGAATAGCCAATCCAACGCAGCAAATCGCGGAGAAGAAGCTGGCGGCTCTGGAAAAGGGAGAGGCGGCGAAGCTGTTCGCATCCGGCATGGCGGCGATCTCGTCGACGCTGCTTCACTGCTTGAGTCAGGGCGATCATGTAATCTGCAGCTATCCGATCTACAATGGGACGTATCAGATGCTCCAGTCGTATTTGCCGAAGTTCGGCATTACTGCCGATTTCGTTGACTTCAGACAATTAGAGCAGGTTCGCGCAGCGATTAAGCCGAATACGAAAATGCTGTATTGCGAAGGCTTTTCTACTTTTTTCATGGATGTGTTCGATATTCCGGCCGTCGTCGAGATTGCCAAGACGCATAACCTGCTGACGGTCATGGACAACACCTGCGCCACGCCGGCTACAATGCGGCCGATCGAGTGGGGAATCGATATTGTCATTCATTCCGCATCCAAATACTTGTGCGGCCATAGCGATGTGACTGCCGGTGTGGTCATTTCCTCGCAAGAGAGAATGGAAGGAATCGCGAATAGCGAGGTCGTTCTGCTGGGAGCTACATTGGCTCCGTTGGAAGCCTGGCTGCTGACGCGGGGACTAAAGACGTTTGGGCTTCGAATGAAACAGCACGCCGAATCGGCGAGAAGGATTGCCGAAATGCTGTGCGCGCATCCGCAAGTGTCGCGAGTGAACCTGCCTACGCTTAAGCAGCATGAACAGTATGCGCTCGCCTCGCGGCAATTCAGCGACAACACCGGACTGTTCAGCTTCGAGCTGCACGGCGGTCCGAAGGCGGTCGCGCGTATGATGAACAATCTGCGAATATTCAGGATCGGCGTTAGCTGGGGCGGCTTCGAGAGCTTGATTTATTCTCCCGGACTGGGCATCAACCCCGAGCAACAGACCCGGACAAAGCATGAAGCAAGATTGGAGAGGACGATCAGAATCTCGGTCGGTCTCGAAGACGTCGAAGACTTAATGGAAGATTTGCAGTTCGCCTTGGAGCATTGCTGAAGCACGGCCCGTATCTTGCCTATATCTGGCGTTCAGTGACGAGAGATGGCTCCGGTTCGTGATTTCTCTTTATTTGGGCTACAATAGACAATGGAGCTATCCAACATTACAAGAACCAGCAGGAGGCAAGAAACAAAATGACCACAGTTAACGCAGCCGTCGCTCAAGTCCGTCCAACCGCTCACGACATTGATCCGATCAATGTCAATCGTTGGTCGCCTCGCTCTTTTCTGAACAAAGAGGTTCCCGAAGAGGTGCTGCTCAGCGTGCTGGAAGCGGCCCGCTTCGCGCCTTCCGCATTCAACTTCCAGCCATGGAGATTTATCGTTGCGCGCACGCAAGAGGAACGCGCGAAGTTTCTGCCGTTCCTGATTGATTTCAACCGCGCCTGGTGCGAGAATGTGCCTGTATTAATCCTTATCGTCTCCCAGTCTTCGTCTGACAATGGACCGTTCCCGTCCCATGCGTTCGATGCGGGCGCCGCTTGGGGCGCATTGGCTCATGAAGCCGTTCGCAAAGGACTCGTCACCCATGCGATGACGGGCTTCGATTTCGACAAGGCGCGCGAGGCGCTGAACGTGCCGGAGGAATATGCCATCCAGGCGCTCGTGGCTTTGGGCTATCAAGGAGAGAAAGAGGCTCTTCCCGAAGCGATGGCGGAGCGCGAAGGGCCGTCCCCTCGCCGTCCGCTGGAGCAATCCGTGTTCAAAGGCGTCTTCGGACAGCCGATCAAATAACGAACGGGCGTACTTAAACAAGAAGGCGCAGGGGAGAACGATTCCCTTGTGCCTTTTTGCCGTTCATCTTAACCTCCAGTGAACGGCCTGTTAGGTCATTGACGCCGAGAAAGATGGAATAGTCTGTTGCATAGGAATGCGATATCGAGTATAGTTTGCTTAACTGAATAGACTACGGGGGCTGGATTGAGTCCGGCTGAGATAGGAGCCTTATGCTCCTGACCGTTAATCTGAACCAGGTAATGCTGGCGTAGAGAACGTATCGAATCGTAACCATTCGTGTATTCTCGAATGGTTTTTTTCTGTTCTCCGGCTCTGGATTCAGCCAGAAGGAGGGATTATATCCAATTCTATGGTGAAAAAGGAACAGGTTAAGGCACAACGTATGGCGGAGGAGCGGCAGGATGAGCTGATTGAGCTGCTGGGGCGATTGATTGCGTACCCGACGGTCAGTCCTCCCGCGCGCAACACCTCAGAGGCGCAGGCCTTCGTGGAAGGACGCTTGAAGGCTTGCGGCTTCGAGACGGAACGATGGGAGGTCTATCCCGGAGATCCCAACGTTACGGCCGTCAAGCGAGGAACGGCAAGCGATGCTCATCTAAGCCTGCTGCTTAATGGGCATATCGACGTGGCCGAGGTCGGCGACGACCGGGAGTGGAAGCACGATCCGTTCCGGCTTACGCTTACGGACGGCAGAGCTTACGGCAGAGGCGTTGCGGACATGAAGGGCGGCTTGGCGGGCATGCTGTTCGCCATTCAACTGCTGGAGGAAGCCGGAGTAGAGCTTAAGGGCGATCTGTTGTTTCAATCCGTCATAGGCGAGGAAGCGGGCGAGGCGGGAACACGCGCCTGCGTCGAGCGGGGCTGCGACGCGGATTTCGCCGTTGTGGCCGATACGAGCGCTCTAGCCATTCAAGGGCAGGGCGGCGTCATTACGGGGTGGGTGACGGTTCAAAGCCCGGTCACGTATCACGACGGGATGAGAAGCCGAATGCTTCATGCCGGCGGGGGCGTCCATGGAGCGAGCGCTATCGAGAAAATGACGAAGCTGATTGCGGGGCTTCAGGAGCTGGAGCGGCACTGGGCGGTGACCAAATCGTATCCGGGCTTCGCGCCGGGCTCGAACACGATCAATCCGGCCGTCATTGAAGGCGGTCGCCATGCGGCATTTGTCGCGGATCATTGCGCGTTATGGATTACCGTCCATTTCTATCCCGACGAGGACTATGAATCCGTTACGGCAGAGATCGAGGAGCATTTGCTTCGGGTTGCGCAAGCCGATCCGTGGCTGCGCGAGCATCCGCCCGCCTTCCGCTGGGGCGGAAGATCCATGCTGGAGGAGCGGGGAGAGATCTTTCCCGCTTTGCGGCTTGATCCGGAGAATGCCGGGTTTCACGCTTTGCGAGCGGCTCATGCGGAAGCGTTTGGAGCCGCCCCGGAGGTCGGAATGAGCCCATCCGTGACCGATGCGGGGTGGCTCGGACGCGCAGGCATTCCAACCGTTATATACGGTCCGGGGCGGCTGGAGCAGGCCCACGCCGTGGACGAGAGCGCGGAAGTGAAGGAGCTTGTCGATTTCGTCAAGGTCATGATCGGATTTATCGCGGACTGGTGCAACCGGCCCAAGGGCAGGGTTTAACCCTGCAAGCTGGAGAAAAGCACGGGCATGCGGCTTTGATGCGAGAGAGTGAATAACGAGCTGGGGAGGCTGTTCGAATGAGTCGTTTTACCGATCGATTATATGAATCCGTGCGAGAGATTTGGGGGAAGAGCCACCGTCATCCTTTTCTGGTCGGACTGAGAGACGGCACGCTCGATCCGAGGCGCTTTATGTTTTATTTGCGGCAGGATTACGTCTACCTGATCGATTATGCCAAGATGTTCGCCATCGGGGGAACGAAAGCGCGCGATGTGGAGACGATGGGCAAGTTCGCCGAGCTGTTTCACTCGACCTTGAATGTCGAGATGGAGCTGCACCGCCGATATGCGGAGCGATTCGAGGTTGACCGCTCCGAGCTGGAGGCAACCGTTCCGGCTCCGACGACCGCAGCCTACACGAAGTACATGCTGGAAGCCGCCGTTCACGGCTCTCTGGCCGAAGGGGTAGCGGCGCTGCTCCCCTGCATGTGGAGCTACAGGGAAATCGGCCGCGAATTCGCGCAAGCGCCTGGCGCGCTCGATCACCCGTTATATCGGGAGTGGATTCTGATGTACGCGTCCGAGGAGTTCGGCGAGCTGACCGATTGGTGCATCGGGCTGATGAATGAACTGGCCGAAGGGCTTCCGGAGCGGGAGCTTGCCGTGCTGGAGGAGCGCTTCGTGGTCGCTTCGAAGTTCGAGTATCTCTTCTGGGATATGGCCTGGAAGGAAGAAGAATGGCCGGTATGAACGGCGTCGGGACGACAAGCCCGACGGAGCCTCTCGGCAGTGCCGCGAGCCAGGAGATTGCGCTGTCGGTTCGCGGGCTGACCTACGGCTTCGACGAAGCGTCGCCCTTGTTCCAATCGCTCAGCTTCGATATCGCGCAGGGAGAGTTCGCCTCCTTCGTCATGCCCAGCGGAATGGGGAAGACGACCTTGTTCCGGCTGTTGGCCGGGCTGCTCAAGCCCCAGGCGGGCACGATTGCCGTCTATGGCAGCCCGCATGAGGAGGAAGCGGAGGCCAAGGCGAAGCCCGGCAAGCTCGGTTACATGCCGCAGAGGGACTGTCTGATGCCGTGGCGATCGGTGGCGGACAACGCCGCTCTCGGACTGGAGCTGTCGGGCGTATCGAAGCGGGAAGCGAGGCGGCGCGTGGAGGAATTGCTGCCTTCGTTCGGCTTGGAAGGGAAGGGCTCCATGCGCGTCCACGAGCTGTCAGGGGGCATGAGGCAACGGATATCTTTCATGCGGACGCTGCTCGGCGGCGGCGACGTGCTGCTGCTCGACGAGCCCTTCAGCGCATTGGATGCGATGACGCGGGTCGCCATGCAGGAGTGGCTGCTGCGAATATGGGAGCAGAATCGTAAAACTGTCTTGTTCATCACTCATGATGTAGACGAAGCCCTGCTCCTGTCCGATCGGGTGTTTCTGGCGGCGACGGCCCCGGTTGCGTCCTTGCGCGAGGTAGCGGTGAGCCCGCCTCGTCCCCGCGTCTACGAAGACGTGCTGGAAGGAAGCTTCGTTGACCTGAAGCGGCGGGTGCTGAAGCTGCTTGACCGGGGTACCGGCGCAAGGGGAGGGCTGAGCCATGAAGCATAGGGCGATGTCCGCCGTTCCGGTACTGATCTTCCTGGCGCTGCTCGCTGCAGGCTGGGAAGCGGCCGCTCGCGCGTTCGCCATTCCGCATTATATCGTTCCAAGACTGTCGGACGTGCTGGCCTCCATGGCGGACAACCGCGCGCTTCTGGTCAAGCACTTCGGGGTCACGCTTGGCGAGGCGCTGCTTGGACTGGCCCTCTCGGTGCTATGCGGCACGCTGGCCGCCGTCTGGATCGAGAGCTCGGGGCTGGCCCGAAGAACGATCTATCCGCTGGTCGTCGCCTCGCAGACGATTCCGATTATCGCGCTGTCGCCGATTATGGTGATGTGGTTCGGCTATGAGATTTGGAGCAAGGTGGCGGTCGTCGTCCTATTCACCTTCTTCCCGATTGCGGTGAATACGGCGGACGGCTTCCGTTCGGCCGATCCCGAGATCGGAGAGCTGATGCGGACGATGGGAGCCCGGCGGCGGGAGATGTTCCTCAAATGGAAGCTGCCCTCCGCGCTGCCCGGCTTCTTCACCGGTCTGAAAATGGCGGCCACGATCAGCGTCGGGGGCGCGACGCTAGGGGAATGGCTTGGCGGAGAAACGGGACTTGGCGTCTATACGAAAAGAGCTTCCAATATGCTCCGGGGCGAGGCGGTTTTCTCCGGGGTGCTGCTGCTGTCCGCGATGGGAATAATCTTGTTTCTGGCCGCCCGTTGGGCAGAAAGCGCGGCATTGGCCGGCCGCGCACCTCGTTCTAGGAAGCCGTGATTCTAGCTGGACAACAAAATTGCAGATCAGAGAAAAGGGGAAGGTTGAATGAATGGGATGGGATTACGCGGTTGTCGAGCGCGGATAGGGGCGTATACAGTATCGGTGCTTCTGGTTCTCGCCTTGCTTGCTTTAACCGGGTGCTCCGCGGACAAAGACAAGGACAAGGGCAAGGAGGCGCAAGCGGCTGAGCCGACGGAGCTGACCGTGCTGCTGGATTGGTACCCGAATGCGGTGCATTCCTTCCTGTTCGCGGCGGAGGAGCAAGGCTACTTCAAGGAGGCCGGCCTAAAGGTCAACCTGAGGACGCCCGCGGACACGAATGACGCGATCAAGCTGGTGGCGACGGGCAAAGCCGATCTTGCGCTCAGCTACCAGATGCAGATTGCCATCTCCCGCGCGGAGGAAATTCCGATTGTGTCGGTCGCGGCGATCGTTCGTCATCCGCTTAATCGGTTGTTCGCGCTGGCTTCGTCGGACATATCCAATCCGAAGGATCTGGCGGGCAAAAAAATCGGCTACCCGTCCATTCCGCTCGACGAGGCGATCGTGAATACGATGGTCGCCGCAGACGGGGGGGAGCCGTCCAAGCTGAACTATGTGGACATTGGCTGGGACCTTATTCCGGCCATGACGACGGGCCGGGTGGATGCCATTATCGGCGGCTACGTCAATCACGAGAAGCTGCTTCTGGAGAAGGAAGGCGTCAAGCTGGTCACGTTCGACCCCTCCGAATACGGAGTGCCGGATTATTACGAGCTGGTGCTGGCGGCCAGCGAAGAAGGGATTGCAGGGAAAGGCGAGGCGATCAAGAAGTTTATTGAAGCCGCAGCCAAGGGGCAGCAATATACGGAGCAGCATCCGGCGGAAGCCCTGCAGGTGTTGCTGGATAAGCAAAGCTCGGATTTTCCGCTAGACTCCGAGATTGAGAAGGCGAGCCTGGACACGCTGCTGCCGTTGATGGATGCGGGCTCGGAGGCCTTCGGCTACCAGTCGGAGGAATCGTGGACAGCAGTAATCGAATGGCTGAAGCAGCACGGACAGCTGTCCGCAGAGGTGGACGCGAAGATGGCTTTCCGGAATCTGTAAAGGGTGGAGGGAGTTCTGCGGATGGAGGAAAGGTACTCAAGGCAGATGCGCTTTGCGCCGATCGGCGAAGCCGGACAGCGCAAGCTGAAGGACAGCGCGGTGTGCATCGTGGGCATGGGAGCGCTGGGAACGGTGCTTGCAAGCCATATGGTGCGGGCGGGAATAGGAAGGGTGAGCTTCGTTGACCGGGATTATGTCGAGCTGAGCAACCTGCAGCGGCAGATGCTCTTCGACGAGGACGATGTTGCTAGCGGCTATCCGAAGGCAATCGCGGCGGAACGCAAGCTTCGCCGGATAAACTCGGAGGTTCGGCTTGAGGCGATTGTCGCCGATGTTACTGCACTTAATATAGAAGATTTGCTTCAGGACATGGATCTCGTTCTGGACGGAACGGACAATTTTCAAACCAGATATTTGCTTAACGATGCCTGCTTCCGACTTGGCATTCCGTTCGCCTATGGGGGCGCGGTCAGCTCGCGGGGGATGAGCGCCATACTCGTGCCGGGAGTCACGCCGTGCTTGCGCTGCTTTATTCCGGCCGCGGATGCGGGCGGGCAAACGTGCGACATGATCGGGGTCCTTGCTCCTGCTGTCGATATCGTCGCCTCCTATCAGTCCGTCGAAGCGCTGAAGTATCTTGTAGGCGCCTCCGATGAACGGCGGAATACGCTGGTTACGTTCGATCTGTGGGACAATCATTATTTCGAGATGAAGCTGATCAAGCCGACGAAGGATTGTCCTTGCTGCCAGCTTAAGCAGTATCCCGCGCTTGATCCCGGGGAGCAGACCTCCATGCTGTCGCTGTGCGGGCGCGGTACGGTTCAAATTGCCGGCTCGGGAACGCTTGATCTGGAGCGCTGGAGAAGCCGGCTTGAGTCTGTGGCCAAGGTCAAAGCGAATGCGTATCTGCTGCGGGCGGAGCTGCCGGAAGGAGAACGGCTCGTGCTGTTCCCGGACGGCCGCGTGCTGGTGCAGGGGACGGAGGACTTCGCACGGGCGAGAACGTTGTATGCGAGATATATCGGATTATAAATAAAGGAGGCCGCTGTGTATGAAGGATTTTCGGTTGTACGCCATTACGGGCGAGAATTTCCATCCGGGCCGCGACTTGATCGAGGTCATGACCGAGGCGATAGCAGGCGGAGTCGATTGGATTCAATTGCGGGACAAGACGAGCGCCAGAGAGGAGCTGCTTCGCAAGGCGAAGGCGTTGCGCGAGCTGACTCGCAAGCACGGCGTTACCTTCATCGTGAACGATCATATCGACATTGCGCTGGAGGTGGATGCCGACGGCGTTCACCTCGGACAGAACGATGTGCCGCTCGTCGAGGCGAGGAAACGCGTCGGCGACAAGATCATCGGAATCTCTACGCATGCCATCGGAGAAGCGATTCTGGCTGAGCAGCAAGGGGCGGATTATATCGGCGTCGGTCCCGTCTTCCCGACGAAGACCAAGGCCGATGTCGTCGATCCCGTGACCGTATCTTACGTAAGGGAAGTGGCGGAGACGATACGGATTCCCTTCGTGGCGATTGGAGGAATCAAGCTTCACAACGTGGACGAGGTTATTCGGGCAGGCGCAACGCGAATATGCGCGGTAAGCGAAATCGTAGGCAGCGCGGACGTGCGCGGCGTTTGTCAGGCTTTTATTCGCAAGCTGGAGCAAGGGGGCGCGCATCTTGGAACTCATCGTTAACGGTCGCATGCAGACGCTTGAGGTTGGAACGATTCTGGAGTTAGTCGAGCATTACGAGCTGACAGGCAAGCCGGTTATGGTCGAGGCGGACGGCCAGGTGATTGCGTCC
This sequence comes from Cohnella boryungensis, assembly GCF_042651945.1. Classification (NCBI taxonomy): domain Bacteria; kingdom Bacillati; phylum Bacillota; class Bacilli; order Caryophanales; family Paenibacillaceae; genus Cohnella; species Cohnella boryungensis. Next base: position 32,074 of record NZ_JBHSED010000046.1, read on the forward strand.
GAGCAATGGGCGAGTACGGCCGTTCAGCCGAGCATGAGAATTGAGCTTGTGCATTTTGTGGGGGGAGGCTGAGCTTATGGCAACGGATATGCTGAAAATCGGCGATCGCAGCTTGAATTCCCGCTTTTTTATCGGGACCGGACTATTTCCCAATCCGTACGTGCAGAGAGAGGCAATCCAGGCGTCGGGAGCCGAGGTGCTGACCTTCGCGATTCGGAGAATTAATCTGGAGGCGACCGAGGATGACTCGATTCTGCAGCATCTGCAGCAGGACAGCTATCTTTACCTGCCGAATACTTCGGGCGCGAAGACGGCGGAGGAGGCGATCCGAATCGCCAGGCTGGCTCGCGCGTCGGGGCTAAGCGACTGGATCAAGGTCGAGATCAGCGCGAACGAGCGTACGCTGCTGCCGGATCCGATCGAGACGCTTAAGGCGACGGAAGCGCTGGTGAGAGAAGGCTTCACAGTGCTGCCTTATACATCCGACGATCCCGTCGTGTGCAAGCGGCTGGAGGAGGCGGGAGCGGCGGCGGTGATGCCCGGCGCCGCGCCGATCGGAACCGGGTTAGGCCTGCTTAACCCTTACAATCTGGGGCTGATCGTCGAAGAAGCCCGTGTGCCGATCATCGTGGACGCCGGTCTGGGCTCGGCGGGAGATGTCGTTCAAGCGATGGAGCTCGGGGTATCCGGCGTGCTCATGAACACTCCCGTGGCCAAGGCCAAGGACCCGGCCGGAATGGCGCTAGCGATGAAGCTCGCGATTGAAGCGGGACGCCTCTCCTATCTGTCCGGAAGAATTGCCAAGAAACGATATGCGACGGCGAGCAGCGGGCTGGAGCAGTTCAAGCTGACTTGACGGGCGACAGAGAAAGAAGGAAGCGGAATGAAAGAGCGCGTACTGGTTCTGGGCGGCGGGGTCATCGGCTTGTCCTGCGCTTATGAGCTCGGAAGGCGAGGACATGCGGTTACGGTTCTGGAAAGGGTCGTCTGCGGCGGACAGGCATCCGGCGCCGCGGCAGGCATGCTGGCTCCCTATTCCGAGAATACGGAAGGGCCGGACGATTTTTTTCGATTGTGTCTGGAGAGCCTGCGGCTATACCCCGACTGGCAGGCGGAGATTAAACGGAGCTCCGGCCTGACCTTTGAATACACGAATTCCGGCAGTTTGTATGTGGCATATCATGACGCGGACTTGCTGGGGCTGCAGGGCAGGCAGCTATGGCAGCGGCAGTTCGGCGCTTCCGGCGTCATTCTGGAGGGGGAAGCGCTGCGCCGCGCGGAGCCGCTTCTGTCCGCCAAGGTAAAGGCGGCGCTTCATACGCCGGAGGAAAGCCATCTCTATTCGCCGCATTATGTCCGAGCGCTGGAGCAAGCCTGTCGCAATATCGGCGTGCGGATCGAGGAGAGACTGGGGCGGGTGACGGTGGAGGAGTGGCGCGACGGTCTGGCGCTTCGCTCGGCGGAGGGACGCCTGTTCGAAGGGGATGGTCTGCTGGTTTGTTCGGGCGCATGGGCGGGCGAACTGGCCGAGACGTTCGGGATTCGAGTGCCCGTCTATCCGATTCGCGGGCAGATTTGCGCCTACGAGACGGATTACGCGGAAACCGGCGTTCGCTCCGTACGCCATATGGTTTTCAGCAGCCAAGGCTATCTGGTGGCGAAGGAAAATGCGAGCCTGGTATGCGGAGCGTCAGAAGACGTAGCGGGCTTCGACACCTCCGTAACGGACAGGGGGATCGACCGTCTGCGCAAGTGGAACAAGGCGGTGTTCCCGTTTCTGGAGGAGCGGACGCCCTTTCACCGATGGGCCGGCTTGCGTCCGTCCACGCAGGACGGATATCCGTTAATCGGACCGTTAAGCCGATCGGATCGCATTTTTTTCGCGACTGGGCATTATCGCAACGGGATTCTGCTCAGCCCGGCGACGGCCAAGCTGGCAGCCGATTGCGTAGAGGGAAAAGTCAGCACGGAGCGGCTGCGGGCATTCGCGCCGGAGCGATTCGGAGCATAGCTGCATACCAAACATGAAGGAGTTGAGGGGACCGTGTCCGATAAACCAAGGAGGCCGGCGGCCCGGGCGCTGACGATTGCGGGCTCGGACAGCGGAGGCGGCGCCGGCATTCAGGCGGATCTGAAGACTTTTCAGGAGCTGGGGGTTTACGGAACCTCGGCTTTGACCGCCATTACGGCGCAGAATACGATAGGAGTGCAGGCGGTATATCCCCTGAGCGTGGAAGCGGTCGTGCAGCAGATTCGTTCGGTGGGCAGCGACATCGGCGTCGATGCGCTCAAGACCGGCATGCTGTTCAGCGGGGACATCATCCGCGCCGTTGCGGATGAGATTCGCAGCTTCGGCTGGACCCGCGTTGTCGTCGATCCGGTGATGATCGCTAAGGGCGGAGCCGAATTGCTGCGGCAGGACGCGATACGGGCGTTAACGGAGAAGCTGCTGCCGCTTACGCTGGTTGTGACCCCGAACATCCCCGAGGCGGAGAAGCTGACGGGAATGAGGATCGCTAGCGCGCATGACAAGCGCGAAGCGGCGAGACGACTCGCCGGATTCGGAGCGCGCTGCGTCATCGTGAAGGGGGGGCATGACTCCGGCGAGGAAGCCGTGGATCTGCTCTTCGACGGCGGCGGCTTTACCGAGCTGTCGGGCCGAAGGGTGGCCACCTCCAATACGCACGGCACCGGCTGCACCTTCTCGGCGGCATTAACCGCCGGACTTGCGGAAGGACTAGACACGGAGTCGGCGCTGCGGAAGGCGAAGGATTTCATTCAATGCGCCATTGAAGACGGCATTCTGATCGGCTCGGGCTTCGGCCCGACGAATCATTGGGCGTATCGTTCCCGCTTTGCCGCAGTTGCCGATTAGCGAGACAGGGCGGAAGGCGGCTTGTCCGCTTTGCCGCAGGCTCGGCGAAGCGGGCAGTAGCCCCGATCCCTCCTATACGTAACGCATTCACGAACCGTCAGGGCAGCCTGACGGTTTTTTTGAACGATTATAAACGGGAAGTCGGATAGCAATGCGGGACAGGTGCAATTCTACGGAAATCAGGCGCGCTCATACGGGAATAAGAAGGCGTTCTGCCCAAATCGGCGGGTTGCATGTCATAATAGGGTGTCAAGCTTTCTTAGGGAGAGATTGGAATGCGCGCAAGATTAACCAATCCGTTAACGAGAATGAATGTCCGGCAGCAGCTGATTCTGCTGTTCCTGATTCTGGTCAGTCCCGTATTCCTGTTGAACTGGTATGCGAACACGAAGGCGGAGGACATTCTCAAGAGACAGGTGACCAGCGCCTACGAGGAGCTGAACAAACAGAATCATTTTCTTATTAACCGCGACATCGATGCAATCAGCCGGATGATGACGACGATTATTCAAAATGCCAAAACGCAGAGCATGATCAGCGGAACGAAGGAGACCGAGTTCGAGCGCGTCGTCAAGTATCGGGAGATGAACACGCTGCTCGGCAGCCACACGATCGGGCTTCAGGGCGGCGAGGCGATCTATTATTTCCTGTTCGTGCACGATCCCGAGAACAACTATTCCTTCGCGCCGTCGATCCCCAACATCAATCGCCGCAATGACGCCGCCTCGGTGTTCTTCTACTCCGCCGAGACGATGACGCCATGGCTGGAGAAGGCGCTGGAGGCGAAGGGCAAGGGCGTGCTCGCGCTCATCGACAATTTTGGCCCGAAGGGGGATCAGAAGACGCTGACCTATCTGCGCAGGGTGAACAGCATTACGAACGGCCGCAGCTTCGTCGGCGTGCTGATGGCCACGAAGATCGAGAAGAAAGTCGAGGAAGCGTTCGACACCGTTGCGCTGCCGGAGGGCGGGGAGTTTTATTTGACGGACTGGTCCGACCGTATTCTCGCCTCTACGACCTCCAGAATGGGAGAGAAGTTCAAGTTTCCGAAGGGACTTGTCACCGACGAGGCGATGGAAGCGACGCTCAGCGCCGTAACCGAGGATTCGATCTATGTGGTCCATACCAAGCACGCGCTTCAGCAGAAGCTGGTCTATACGATCCCGACGCATTCGCTGCTTCAGCAGCAGAACGCCTTGAAGCGGGTCATTCAGACCATCTCAATCGTCTATTCGGTGTTTGCGATTATCGTCATGGCTTATTTCTGGAGATCGCTGATGAGTCCGCTGAGGAAGCTTGCGATGTTCGCCCGCTCGCATGAGCCGGGCAAGCCGCTGTCCGACGTGCGGACCAGAGACCGCAACGACGAGGTCGGCGTATTGATCTACTCCGTGCACAATATGGCGAATCGCATCAACGCTATGATTCATGAGCAATATTCGCTGGAGATCAAGCAGAAGGAGTCCCAGCTGCAGCTTCTCTATCAACAGATCAATCCGCATCTGCTCTATAATACGCTGGAAAGCATTTATTGGAAAAGCTCGCTGGAAGGCCATTCGGGCTCGGCCGAGATGATCAAGGATCTCTCCAAGCTGATGCGCATCAGCTTAAGCCGAGGCAGAGAGCTGATCACCATCGAGGAAGAGCTTGAACACGCCAAGGCCTATGCGAGCCTCCAGCACAAACGCTACGAGTACGGCTATATGATTCGCTGGGACATCGGAGAGGACGTCCTTTCCTGCCTCATTCCCAAAATCACGCTGCAGCCGCTTATCGAGAATGCCATTATTCATGGAGTCATCAATATGGGGGAGGACGGGGAGATTCTCGTCTCCGCCAGCGGAGATGAAGGCTGCGTCCAACTGACGGTCGAGGACAATGGCTATAAGCCGGCAGATATTGCGGATATTAATCGGCTTCTTGAGGACAGCGACCCTGAAGCCGGCTCGGGCTATGGCATCCGCAACGTTCATAAGCGGATTCAACTGCATTTCGGCAGCGATTTCGGCCTTCGCTACGAAGCCCGGACGCCGGAAGGCACGCGGGTCATAGTCGTCATTCCGAAGCGCGCCGCCGAGGCGGACGATGCGAAGCAGGGGGAATAAGCATGTACAATATTCTAATCGCGGACGATGAGCCGCTCATCTGCCGGGGATTGGCCGGCTTGCTGGAGTCCTCCGGCCTGAACATCCAACAGATCTATACCGCGTATACCGGTTACGAGGCGCTGGATTATTTGAAGATGGAATCGATCGATCTGCTTATAACCGACATTCAGATGGGCGCCATGAGCGGCATAGAGCTGATGCAGCAAGCGAGAATCGTCAAGCCATGGGTTGAAGTGATCGTCATCTCCGCTCACGAGACGTTTCAATACGCCCAGCTCGCCATGCGGCTAGGCGCGCGGGATTACTTGATCAAGCCGATCAACAGCGAGCAGCTGCTTCATTCGGTGCGGCACGTGCTGCTGCATATGGACCGTCCGGCGCAGACCCAGGCGGAATTGTTCTCCGACCTGCGCGAGCATTTTCGTCTGGAGCAGCCGGAGCCCCGGCGCATGGAGCTGCTGAACCGGATCGTCAGCGATTCCGTCGCCGTTCAGGAGCCCGATACGGAGCTAGCCTCTCTGGCGCGCGAGCATCGCGTGGAGCTGAGCGGCCCTTATTTCGCGATGATCAAGGTCAGGCTGGGCATTCAGAATGAAGGACAGACGGCGGCAATTGCGGACAAGGACGCCGTGCTGCTGCAATACGCGGTGCTGAACATCGTCAGCGAGCTGCTCGACAAGGACTGGAATCATCAATCCTTTTACTCCGCGAAGCGGGACATCGGCGTGATTCTGCAATGGGACGAAGCGGCGTACGGAAGCTCCGGCTCGAACGCGATCAACCAGCTGGAGATGCTGGGACGCAGTCTGCATTTCAATATTTCCAAATACCTCGGCCATCAGTGCGTGGTCGGAATCAGCCAGATTCTGCGGGGACGGGAGTTCTTGCCCGAGCTGAATCATCAGGTCAACAAGGCGATCTTCTGGAATCGCGAGCATCAAGACCACCATGTCTTCTTCTTCGGCGACTTCAAATGGGAGCGGATGAGCGAGGACCCGACGGAAGAGGATCTGGCCGCGCAGAACAATCTGATCGTCGAGAAGGCTCGGGAATATGTGCTGGCCAACTACGCGCAGAAGGGTCTTACCCTGAACGAAGTCGCGCAGAGAAACCATGTCAGCCCCAACTATCTCAGTTACCTGTTCAAGAAATATACGGGCACCAATCTCTGGGAGTATGTCATCAAGCTTCGCATGGAGGAGAGCAAGAGATTGCTCCTGACGACCGATCTGCGCCGTTACGAAATCTCCGAACAGGTCGGGTACGAATCTCCGGAGCATTTCAGCAAAATTTTCAAAAAGTATTTCGGGATGAGCCCGAGTGAAATGAAGAAGTAAAATCGCCTATGATCGCCATAGATACGCACATGTGCACCCTCGCCTCCTTTTTCTACAATGAAAGGGATTGATAGAAACTCGAAGCAGGAATGAGGGACACTCAGTGAGCCAATCGACAACCGTTCCGTACAAGCCGGACATTTCGCCCGGGCGATCGCCCTCCAGGTGGAGGAAGCATCTGTGGGGGTACTTGTTCCTTCTGCCCGCTGCGGCCGTTTTTTTCACGTTTTTGTGGATGCCGATCGGCAAAGGGATGCTTTTCAGCTTCTACCACATTGATTTTGTCAAGGGCGACACCTTCGTCGGGTGGGACAATTACGCGAAAATTTTCAAGGACCCGGAAGTGGGCATTGCAGTGAGAAACACGCTGTACTACATGCTCCTCTGCCTCTTGATCGGATTCTGGGTGCCGATCCTGTTCGCCATCGCCATCTCCGAGATGCGGCGCTTTCAAGGCTTCGCGCGCATCGCGGCATATTTGCCGTACGTCGTGCCGGTAGTCGTGCTGTACGGACTGTGGAGATGGCTGTACGATCCGGTAGGTCCGATCAACGGGGTACTCACCGCAATGGGATTGGACTCCGTACTCTTCCTGACGGACAAAGCCTGGTCGATGATCTCCATCGTCATTATGGAAACCTGGCAAAGCTTCGGCTCGGCGCTGCTTATCTATCTGGCGGCGGTGCTCGGCATTCCGCGAGATTGGTACGAGGCGGCCGAGATTGACGGAGCGGGCGTATGGAAGCGAATTCGTCACATTACCCTGCCCGCCATCCGCAGCTCCATCGTCCTGCTGCTGCTGCTGCAGCTGATCGCGACATCCCAGAGCTTCCAATCGCAATTCGCGATGCTGGACGGCGGACCGAACAACGCAACGCTTACGTATGCTCTGGTCGTGATCCGCTATGCCTTTACCCGGCAGGATTACGGCACGGCCTCGGCGCTCGGCGTGCTGATGTTCCTCGTACTTAGCCTGCTGGCCATCCTTCAGTACCGGATATCCAACAGGAAGGAGGCCTAGGCATGAAAACGATGGAACGAGGCATTGTTTCAGATTACGACTTGAAGAAGCCGGGAAAGCGGCTGGTCTATTGGCTCATGCTGCTCCTCGTGCTTGTCATGATCGGCTCGATGCTGTACCCGATGCTGGTCATCCTTTTCAACGGGCTGAAGCTGAACACCGAGGTCAATTCTTTCCCGCCGACCTTCCTCCCGAGCGAATGGCGTTTCGATAATTACGGGAAAGCGTGGAGCTATATCGACTTGCCGCAATTCGCCAGGAATACGCTGTACATTTTTGCCGGCAATATGGCGATGACCGTCCTCGTCGTCGGCTTCGCCGCATTCAGCCTTTCGCGGATGAACGTGCCTTATAAGAAAGCGATCCAGTATTTTTTTCTGCTGACGCTGTTCATTCCTCCGACGACCTATATCATTCCGAACTTCGTAAACCTGCGGGACCTCGGACTGATGAACACGTTCTGGGCGTTATGGCTGCCTGCGGGGGCGAATGCGTTTTTCCTGCTGCTGCTTAAGACCTTCTTCGACAGCATCCATATGGAGATGTTCGAGTCCGGGCGCATAGACGGGGCCTCCGAGCCGAGGCTGTTTTTCCAGATTGCCTTCCCGCTGTCCGTGCCCATCTTCGCGACGCTAGGCATCTTCGTCTTCTCGACGGCATGGAACGATTGGTATTGGCCGTCTCTGATCTTATCCAGCGACGAGCGCTATCCGCTTGCCACAGCCATCTATAAGTACGTCATCAACGTCAGGCGGCTGGATCTGAACCTGAGGTTCGCTCTGCTCACGATGGTGACCTTTCCTCCGGTCATCGTCTTCCTGGTCTTCCAGAAATACATCGTACGCGGCCTGCATATGGGCGGAGTGAAAGGGTAAGCGCAGCGACGGCACACCGTAATTCCGCACATGATCGAAATAAGAATACACATCGCCTTGGGAAACTCGCTTCCCGTATGATGAGCGTGTAAGCAAACCAATCATGAAAAGGGGATTCGTACCATGCGCAAGATTTCATCTGTTATCGCCAGCTTGCTGATACTCAGTCTGGTGCTCGCGGCTTGCGGAGGAAGCAAAGAGAACACAGCTTCTCCTTCCGCAAGCTCGCCGAGCGCTTCGCCGAGCGCCTCTCCGGCGACCTCTCCGTCATCCGAAACGCCGCCGGACAACGACCCGTCGCAGCTGAAGGCCACGATAAGCATTTATTACCCGACGCCGGATCTGGTCGAGAAGCGCGCGCTGGAAGACGACCGAATCAGACGCTTTAACGAAGTGTATCCGAACGTGGAGATCCTGAAGAGCGACTGGCAGTACAATCCGAACGAGATCGGAATCAAGATGGGCGCGAACGAAGCGCCTACGCTGTTCAACACTTACGCGACCGAAGGCAAGTTTCTTGCGGAGAAGGGCTGGGCGGCCGATATTACCGAGCTGTTCAACGCGTACGACAAGAAGGATCAACTGAATCCGATTCTGCTGGATCAATTCAACATCGACGGGAAAATCTATGCCATTCCTCAGCAAGGCTATGTCGTGGGTACGGTCTTGAACAAAAAAATGCTGGACGACAAAGGCGTGCCCGTTCCCCCGCTGGATTGGACCTGGGACGATGTGCTGAGCACCGCCAAAGCGGTGGCCGCCCCCGGCAAGGGCATCTCCGGCATCGCCCCGATGGGGAAGGGCAATGAAGCCGGATGGAACTGGACGAACTTCCTGTTCGAGGCCGGAGGAGAGATACAGGCGATCGAGGAAGGCAAGGTCGTCGCGAAGTTTAACTCGGAAGCGGGGCTTAAAGCGCTTGAATTCTACAGCAAGCTGAAAGAAGCAAGCGTCATTCCGGCCGATTGGGCCTTGGGCTGGGGAGACGCGGTGGGAGCGTTCGCCCAGGGCAGAACGGCGATGGTCATCGCCGGTCCTGACGGCCCGCTGGATCAAGCCTTGAATCAAGGCGGCATGAAGCCTGAGGATTTGGTCGTGTATCCGATGCCAGCGGCGGCGGCAGGAGGCAAGCATACCGGCGTATTGGGCGGGGACTTCCTCGTCATCAATCCGAATGCGACGAAGGAAGAGCAATATGCGGCGTTCCAGTATGCGGTGTTCGATTACTTCACCGACAAGGGTCTGGAGTCCATCGAGACGAACATTAAAGCCCGCAAGGATGAGAACAAATATTTCGTTCCGCCCGTCATTCAGTACTTCAAGCAAGATTCGGAATACGGCCTGAAGATGAAAGCGGTATACGACAAATACGACAACGTGTACCAATACGCCAACGAGCTGATGACGCTGCTGGACGGCAAGCCCGAGGCGCAGTTCAATACCCAGGAGTATTACGCGGCGATGACGAACGTCATTCAAGAGGTGTTCTCCAAAAAAGAAGTGGACCTGAAGGCGCAGCTGGACGCCGCGGCCAAATCGGTTCAAGAGAAGTTCTACGACCAGATCAAAGTCGAATAGCCGGATCAAGGAATGCCCTGCGCGAGCCTCGCGCAGGGCATTCTCTGCGGAGCTGAACCGTTGCATCGCCTTCCGTTAGGGAAGTTGTCCAAGGGAAAATACCGTTCCCGCCTTGTCCAGCTTGGCATAAGCTATTCCGTAACCCATGAGGCAGATTGGGGGAGGAAGGCCTATGCAACTGCAAGCCGGAGTCATATGCGCCATATTCGGGGCTATGGTATCATTCGCTTTCGGAATTTGGAATGAGACGCTTACGTTTCTGCTCGTGCTGATGGCGATCGACTACTTCACCGGAGTGGCCGCGTCGATTAAAGAAGGCAGCGGCTTAAACAGCAACATCGGCTTCTGGGGGCTGCTTAAGAAAGGGCTTATATTGCTTGTCATCATCATTACCCATCGGTTGGACGTGCTTATGGGGTCCGATATCGTGATGGGCGGAGCCATCTTCTTCTACCTCGCCAACGAGCTTCTCTCCATTACGGAGAACTACGGGCGACTCGGCCTTCCCCTGCCCGAGCGGCTGAAACAAATGGTGCAGGTGCTTCGCGCTCGCGCCGGAGATGAGGAGGCGAAAAAGTCGGATCGTTCATCGAAAGGAGGAAAATCAGAAGAGTAAGAGATGGAACCGTTGCTCTATCGTCCGCAAGACGGCGAGCAGACGGTTTTTTGTTTTTGGCGGACAATGGCTATAATGGATACATAAAACGGCAACTTAAAAGGGAGAGGTTGGATCGTATGAGACTGGAAGGCGGCACGAGCGTTATTCTGCGCGTAGAGATGAACAAGCAGATGGTGACTTTCGGGGAGCTCGTCTCTTTGATCGGCAGAGAGGGAGGGGATATCGTTGCGATCGACGTCATTCAACCGGGTCGCAGAATGGAAATCCGCGACTTGACGGTAAGCGTTTCCGAGCCGGCGGTGGTGGAAACGCTTGCAGACGCGGTCAAGGCTATGCAGGGCATTCATCTCGTGAACGTATCCGACCGCACATTCCTGTTGCATCTTGGGGGCAAGATCGAAGTCCACTCCAAGGTGCCGATCAAAAATCGGGACGATCTGTCCAGGGTGTACACGCCGGGCGTCGCCAAGGTGTGCATGGCCATAAGCGAGGATGTCGGCAAATCGCACGCCTTGACCATCCGAAGGAATACGGTAGCCGTCGTATCGGACGGCACGGCGGTTCTCGGACTCGGGGACATTGGACCGCATGCCGCGATGCCGGTAATGGAAGGAAAGGCGATGCTGTTCAAGGAACTGGCCGGCGTCGATGCCTTCCCGATCTGTCTGGATACGAAGGATACGGAAGAGATTATCTCTATCGTCAAGGCGCTGGCTCCTACGTTCGGCGGGATCAATCTGGAGGACATCTCTTCGCCAAGATGCTTCGAGATCGAACGCAGGCTGAAGGAGGATTTGGACATTCCCGTCTTTCACGACGATCAGCACGGCACGGCGGTTGTCCTTCTGGCGGGCTTGCTGAATGCGCTTAAGATCGTCGGCAAGCCGATCGGGGAGATCAAGATCGTCGTCTGCGGCATCGGAGCCGCAGGCGTCGCTTGCTCTCGTATGCTGCTCGCTGCGGGCGTAACCCGGCTTGTCGGCGTGGACAAGTGCGGAGCCATCCATCGGGACGAACGCTATGACAATGAAGCCTGGAACGATTACGCCAGAATGACGAACCCGGATAATGAGAAAGGAAGCCTGTCCGATGTCATTGCAGGGGCGGACGTGTTCATCGGCTTGTCCCGTCCCCGCTTGCTGCGGCAAGAGGATGTACGGAAAATGAATGCCGACCCGATTGTATTCGCCATGGCGAATCCGGAGCCGGAAATCTCGCCGGAGGAAGCCGGAGCGCATGTGCGGGTGTACGCGACGGGACGGTCGGATTACCCGAATCAGTTGAATAACGTGCTTGCCTTCCCGGGAATCTTTCGCGGCGCCCTGGATGCCCGCGCCTCCGCGATCAACGAAGCGATGAAGCTGGCGGCGGCCAACGCGATCGCCTCGATCGTGACGGAGGAAGAGCTGAATGAAGAATACATCATTCCGAGCGTATTCAACGATAAGGTCGTTCCGGCGGTGCGCAGAGCGGTCATTCAGGAAGCGATCAACAGCGGAATCGCCCGGAAGGTGCCCAGCGATTTCCGGAATCTAGATTAAATAGGCAAATACGAAGGGTTTCTTCGGGACCGTTCATGAATTTGTCAAAAGTTTTAACGGAACTTTTTGTGACAAATGCTTGAGTTCAATTGCGTATTTTAGGTACAATATGTGGTAGACATTTTGGAGGAAGCAGGGGAGCAGACGATGCATAAATGGATTATGTCCGCATTGGTTACGATCGCGTGCGCAATGGGGGTCTACTTGCTGGCGACCGCAATGCCCGAGAAGCCGAAAGAGGAAACGCTTGCTGAGGGTCAGGAGCTGCTCAGAATCAAGGCTACCAATTTTGAATTCGATCAGGCGGAATACAAGGTGAAAGCGGGTACGAACTATAAGGTGAAGTACTCCAACACGTTGGGCAATCACGGCGTCGAATTCGTAGGTCTGAACGTTGAGCTGAACAAAGACAATCCTGAAACCGAAATCACTTTCGATACGCCGGGCGTTTACGAGCTGCATTGTTCCATTATGTGCGGACAAGGCCACAGTACAATGATATCCAAACTTATCGTGGAGTAGGGAAAAGAAAGGGAGCCGCAAGGGCTCCTTTTTTCCACCATAATCCCGATTTCGTTTATGAAGAGCGGCGCCTCGAGCGGGTGCGGGCAACGCCGAGATCGCCCAAATAGCCGATCAGCACGTAGCTGAGCACCGTAAGCGCGTACATAAACCAGACGCTGACGCGGTGCAAATCCGTAAACACTTCGACGAACCACATGGGTACGCTGAACATCATGAGAAACAGATTGTGCGGATCGTACCCTGTTGCGTTAAACAGGCAAAGCGCCAGTCCGATGAGCGTGCATATTCCGGTAATGGGATATCGCATAGTCGCCGACTTGCTCCCTTCGCTAATCTTATAAGGTAGTATGCGCGACGCCGTAAATCCTCATGTTAAGAAAGGATTGGGAAAAATGATCACTCACATCGTATTTTTCAAATTAAAGGACCGGAGCCCGGAAAGCATCGAGCGGACGGCTCAGGTTCTGCGGGATATGGAAGGTAAAATCGACGAGCTTCGCCACCTGGAAGTCGGATTGGACGTTCTGCATTCCGAGCGCTCCTACGATATCGCGCTTGTCACGAAATTCGATTCGATGGATGACTTGCAAGCCTATCAGGTGCACCCGGTGCACAAGAAAGTTATCGAACATATGACGTTGGTCCGCGAAGCTTCGGTCAGCGTCGATTACGAGAGTTGATCGAATGCTGACGCTTGTGGAGAAAGATCCGGCCAACATGGGCGACGTGTATCAGATGGCGACCTATACGATCCTCATTCTGATCAGCGCTATTGTGATGATCGTATGGCTGAAGCGCAGAGGCCGCAGCAAGAAGAAATAGCAAGGGGGTCAACGCCGATGTACGATGTCAATGTGCCTTATATCCGCAGCCGGCTTGCCTGTCTGCCGGAGCTCGCGCAAGCTCTATCCGCGGCAACGGTGTCCTGGTCCGGGAGCTTGACCGAAGGCTTGGCGCAGGAACGCGCCCTCCATCTGGCCGCAGAAATCGCGACCGATGTCGGACATGCTCTGATCGACGGCTTTATTATGAGAGATGCAAGCAGCTACGAGGATATTATTGATATCATCGCAGAGGAAGGCGTTATTTCCGAGCCTGTAGCGGTCTCGCTGCGGACGCTTGTCCTGCTGAGGAAAACTCTTGTGCAGGAATACGACTTGTGGCCGCGCCGGGAGCTTCATCCCCTGACGGCCGAGCTGCCTAGAGTGCTTATGGGCTTCTCGGATCAAGTAGACGCCTATTTGAGCAAGGAGCTTGTTTTCCCGGGAAATAAACCCTAAACGAGGTTAGACCCAACAGGTCGAGTCAGGGCTCAGCATGAGCCCTTGGGCTCGACCTGTTTTGTTTTCCTATGCGCGAGTCCGGCTGCGTGGCCGACCCCTTATCAGGAAAATTGCAGTTGGAGAGAAGATCAGGCATTGTCCGCTGTGTCAAGACAAGCCATCGCTAACTATACTGTCATTAACCGCATGGGCATTCGCCCGGGGGTTACCGGCGAACGGAGGGAAGCTTATGGCGTGGCAGGCGGCAGGCTATGGAATCGCAGCATCGGCAGTGGCCGTGGCTATCGCTCTCGTCTTCGCGCTGGCGTCGCTGACGCGAGCGGCCAGACGAATCGACGAAGCTGCGGCGGCAGTGAGCAAGGAGGCGGAAGCAGCCTTGAGAAGCTGCGTGAAGCTCGCGGATGAAGCTCGCGAGACAATCGCGCTCACGCGACATGGGGCGGAGGGATTTTCCGCGCTCGCGGAGGGGGCGCGAGCGTGGGGAGAAGCTTCCCGCCATGCGGCTGGCGCCGCAATTCAGCTGACTGAGCGTTATCGCGATTTCTTGTCTGCTCCCTTCAGATCGGCGGCTTCGCAGCGTCAGCGCGATGAGGATGCTCCGGTAGCGGAGATATGCCGCAAGCTGTGGACGATGTGGAAGCGCCGCGCCGATTCGGTGCGAGTCTCCTCCGATCGCCGCCCGGGAACGGGTGAGGAGCATGCAACAGAAGGAGAGTGACTTCAATGGAGAAGAAAGCGGTTCGTTCGTTTTTGTGGGGGGCCCTGACAGGCGCGGTAACCGGTGCGGTAACCGCATTGCTGCTTGCACCCAAATCCGGCCGCGAGCTCCGCGGCGACATCGCGGACACGGCTCAGAAGGTGGGCGAGAAAACGGCCGATCTGAGCCGGCAGGCCGGATCGGCGGTACAGACGCTGGCCAAGCGCACTTCCGGTCTGATTGGAGACGCGAAGCAGGCGACAGGGCGGCTGGTGACCGACATTCGTTCGCGCCTGAATCGGGAGGATTCCGATGTAGAAGAGAGCTCGACCGGAGAGGCCTCCAGCGAGGAACGGGAGTCGGCTGCGCAATAATGTCCGTTTGAAGACAGAACGAGGAATTCGCCAAGCGCCGCCCGCTCCCGCAGGGCGGTCTTTGGCGCGCGTTCGTCACCTTTTTCCCGTTCATCTCATAGTTTAGATTGAAGCCATCTCCATATTCAATGTAGAAAGCGGTGTTTCTGTGCAGCAACCCATCGCTGTCCTTGACTCCGGAGTGGGGGGCTTGACTGTCGTCAAGGAAGTGATGAGACAGCTTCCCCGCGAGAAAATCCTCTATTTCGGCGACACCGCAAGAACGCCTTACGGCCCGCGAGGGGCGGAGGAGGTTGTCGCTTTCACAAGAGAAATCGTGGACTATCTCATTCGTTACAATCCCAAAATGATCGTCATCGCCTGCAACACCGCAACTGCCGCAGCATTGGAGGATATCCGCGGGCGTGTTGCTTTGCCAGTCATCGGAGTGATCAGTCCGGGAGCTCGCGCCGCCGTCAGCAGAACGGCTACGGGAGTTGTCGGCGTGATCGGCACGGAAGGCACGATTAACAGCGGGGCTTACGATGCGGCGCTTAAGCGGCTATGTCCTGACATTGAAGTCATAAGCCGGGCATGCCCTTCCTTTGTGCCGCTTGTCGAGGACGGGAATTTCCACTCCATGGAGACGCTGCTGACCGTAGTCGAAGCGCTTCTTCCCCTGAACCGTTCGCCGATGGACTGCTTGATTCTGGGATGTACGCATTACCCTTTTCTGGCGGAATGCATCTCGCTGGCGATGGGGCCCGATGTCGCCTTGATTAATTCGGCCGAGGAAACGGCACGGGATATTCGCGCCGTTCTGGAAGAGAACGGCAAGCTTGAGGGAGAGGACGGGGCTGCTCCCGTTCATCGTTTCGTGTGCAGCGGCGACCCGCAGAAATTTCTTGAGATTGCTCAAGCCTGGTTAGGCGAGCCGGTGCTGGTTACCTCGGCTTTAGGGCCTATCCCCGATATGAAAATTTGATCGAAGAGCACTGCGAGCAGCCCGGGAGCTGCTCGTTTCTTTTTAGGCTGATCCGCTAGCGAATCGAACCTGTTCATAAACCGCCCCGATGCGGCATACATCATTAGCATCTTCATCTTCGGATACAGGGGGAAGCGCCATGGCGGATGAACAGGTATATGGGTATGAGCGGCTGGAGAACGACTTGGATCGTCTTGCTCATCGCTATTCGTTTATACGGAGGGGATCGATAGGCACGAGCGCGCTGGGCAGGCAGATCCCGTATTTGCGGCTGGGTGAGGGGCCGTTTCGCTGGCACTTTAACGGAGCATGCCATGCGAACGAATGGATAACCTCCTGGCTGCTGATGCGATTCGCCGAGGATTACGCCGATAGCTGCTCGCGGCAGACTCGCTTCTGGGGCAAATCCGCCTCGGATCTGTTTTCCAGATGTACGCTATGGATCGTTCCGATGCTTAACCCGGACGGAGTCGAGCTTGTTCGCTGCGGTGTCGGCGAAGGGCAGCCTTTGGAGCGGGAGCTGCGCGCCTGGAACCGGGATTCGAATCGTTTTCATCGTTGGAAGGCCAATGCGCGCGGCGTCGATCTGAACGATCAATTTCCCGCCCATTGGGAGACGGAACGGCAGCGTCGCTCGATTCACGCGCCGGGACCGAGAGATTATGGGGGAGAGGGGCCGCTTTCGGAGCCGGAGGCGCAAGCGCTGGCAGAGCTTACCGAGCGCGCCGATTTCCATGCGGTGCTGGCGCTGCATACGCAAGGAGAGGAAATCTACTGGAATTATCGCGGGTACGAGCCGGAGGAGTCGCGGATGTGGGCGGATCGCATGGCAGCCTCGGCCGGCTATCGCGCGGTCTATCTCGAAGGCAGCGACGCGGGATATAAGGATTGGTTTATTGCTCAATACCGCAGACCGGGTTTTACAGTAGAGGCCGGCTGGGGGCATAATCCATTGCCCGCAAGCGAAGCGGAGGATATATACGACGATATTGCGCGCCTGCTGGCCGAGGCGCTGGATTGCGCGCCTCTTGATTGATGCGGAGGAATATCGGGCACACTGGAGGCAAATGCTCCAATTCCGCTAAGGCAAAGGGGGCTCCCGATGAAACGCGCGGCTCGCAAAAACGGATTCGGAATAGGGAGGCGACTTCCCGCCCGGGTGTGGCGTATTTTGCGCTCGGAGCGGGTATCCCTGAGGGACAAGCTGATCTTTATCGTTCCCGTAGCTCTCTACTGGATTCTGCCCGATCTCATGCCCATGCTTCCTGTCGACGATGCCGCATTCACGCTCCTGGCCGCCGCAGGATATGTCAAAGCCATGGAACGAAAGTATGGGCGATGAACCCCGAATTGGGCATACGCATATACTCTCTATAGGCTATCACTTGTTATAGAGAGGCGTGAATGAACGTTGGCACTATCCGATATGGACTATGCTTCGCCGAAGGCCCAATTTACCTTTGATTTGAAGAACGGTGTATTCTATAAGAAGGACGCCCGAAACTACATTAACCTGCTGTCGATCAAGAATTTGAATACGCTGGGCAATTACTCGCTGCTAGATATATACTTAAGCACGGGCAACGTAATCGAGCCCCACTATCACCAGAATGCATCGGAGCTGGTCTATTGCATTTCCGGTGCGGCTGTCGTTTCCATCGTAAACCCCTTCACAGCGAAGCTGCTCAATTTTCAGATTCAGCCGGGTCAGGTGGCGAACGTTCCGCAGGGGTGGTGGCACTATGAGGTTGCGACCGTCGACAACACTCACCTGCTGGCGATCTTCGATGCGCCCGTGCCGGAAGTCATCTTCGGATCGGATATATTGCGGCTGACTCCCGCAAGCGTGTGGGCGCATACGTATTGCTTAAACGAAGCCAAGGTGAAGGAGACCTTCGCCCCGATTCAGAGCACGACGATTATCGGTCCTCCGAGCAGCTGCAAGCAGGCTCAACCTATGCGAACGACGCAAGGCGAAGAGGCCGGAGCGCATGGCCAGCCTAATGCAGGATATGGCAATCCGGCATACGGCCAGCAGGGATACAGAACGTTATAGGAATGCTCGGTCAAGGGGGCGGCCTTGCGGTCGTCTCTTGTTTTCCGATCTCAAAATAATTACAATAGAACGGAGAACCTGACGGGAGTGGAAGACGAGATGAATTGTAAGATTACCCGAAACGCGGCCAGTGTGCTGCGTCGCGAATTGGACAAGCCCGAGAATGCGGATAAGAAGCTTAAAGTGTTCATTACGCACAGCCACGGCGATCATGCGCATTACGGCATGGATGTGGCGAAGCCGACCGATAAAGACGAAGTCGTCTCGACAGATAAGGGCATCGACGTTCTGCTTGCCAAGGGAGAAGACTTGCTGGACGGCGTGAAGATTGACTATCTTTATTTTCCGCAAGAAGGGTTCGTCATTACGAATCCGAGCAAGGGGAACCATGGAGACCACTGATCAAGAGCGAAGCGGGTCCTTGAACGATATTCGGATATGCGACAAGTGCAAGCATATCCGGGTCAAAACCTTGCTTCCCAAGCTCCGCAAGCTGGCGCCTGACACCGAAATCAAGGTTGCCTGCAAGTCGTATTGCGGTCCATGTTCCCGATACGCCTTCATTTTCGTGAATGGCCGTTACGTCACGGCCCCGACGGAAGACGAAGCGCTGGAGAAAGCGAGCAAATACGTTAAGCCTTCATGCTAATAAAGCTCCGCATCTCTGAAGAGTAACGGGTTCCATACTGAGGTGCAAAAACTCAAAATGACAAGCCGCAACCTAAGTGGCTTGTCATTTGCAATAAATTTAGACTTTCAGTGTTGCCGTCATTCGTTAAATCGCCCCATAATAATGGTGTTATAGTATTTACCGTCAGAAAGACGTTTGTCCTTTTTTAATAGGCCTTCTATTTCAAATCCCATTTTTTCATAAAGTTTTATCGCATTTTCGTTCGTTTCTAATACGTTCAGGGTCATTTTCTTTATATCGTTGGAAGCAGCCCAATGAATGGATTCTTTCAATAGATTCTTTCCAATCCTGTATCCCCAATAATCCTTTAACACACCTACTCCGAATTCAACCTTATGGGATAACCTATTCAAAGGATTACCTTCGCATCTTGAAAATCCTACCAATCTGTCTTGAACTTCCGCAACTAAAAACAGATGGTTCTTATTATCTGTATCCGATGTGACCATCTGCTCAAACCCTAATGGATCAATAAATGCCTCGCCTTTTTCCCTGTCTAAATTTTCAGTCTCGCCATCGATTTGCAATCGAATTTTAGACAATGCTTCCGCATCTTTGTTAACTGCAGATCTAATCCTATATCTCATTCCATTAACATGATACTCTGTCTCATTTATTTTCATTGTCTGCTCCAATCAAATTGATTCGTATATTCCCCGTAATCGTCTTATCTGATAAAAATAGTTCGATTGACGGTGGGACACAAAACGTCTGCCGCCGACCGAAGGACGGAGACAGACGTTTCTACTTGTCTATTCTTCTTTGCGGAAGACCGGGAACAGGTCGTTCTCGATCACTCTGTCCGAGACGCTTAAGTCCATCTTCGCGGATTGAGCTCCTGCCGCGCAAGCCGTTGCGTCCGTCAGCGCGGGCTCTTCTCCGGCTAGGGAGTAACAGGAGCCATTTTCAACGAGGCCGTCTGCGCTGGGCACGTAATAGACTTGCCCGTCCGTGAAGCCTCCGTTGCGGAATACGACCGACTTGGGCGCTTGGGACAGCATGCTGATCCCCATACCGTAGCGATCCTCCGGAGAGATGCCGAGCAGGTGCATGATCGTAGGCGTCGTATCGATCTGTCCGACGGCTTTCTCGTTAACGCCGGCATGCTCATCGTTCGGCAGGTGGATGAAGAATGGAACCTGACGGACAATCCGATCCTTATCCAGCTCGGAGACGGGGCGGCCGAAGAACGTCTCGTAAAGCTTCCAATCGTATACGGAGTTGTCGTGGTCGCCGTAGAACATGAGAATGGTGTTGTCCCACAGCCCTTCTTCCTTCAAGTTCTGAACGAGGTCGCCGACAGCCGAGTCGACGTAACGGGCGGCCTGGACGTAGTCTCCGAGAATCGTTCCCTGCAGCTCTCCGACGTTCAGCTCCTGGTTGGCATAGGGGAGCTTAAACGGATGATGACTCGATAGGGTAATCGTTAACGCATAGAATGGCGAGCTGTTGCGCTCCTTTAATTGCGCAACGGTCTGCCGGAAGAAGGAGACGTCCCCTAGCGACCAGCCGATCGGCTCGTCTATATTGTAGTCTTTAATATTGTAGAACTGGTCGTAATCCATATTGTGGTACATATTATTGCGATTCCAGAAGCTTCCGTCATAGGCGTGATGCACGGTCGTATCGTAGCCTTGGCTCTTCAGGATGGAAGGGGCGCAATCGAATTCATTCGCCGCGAAACGGATGAAGGCGGACCCCGTCGGCAACGGATGCATCGAGCAACTGGTCAGGAAGTCGGCGTCCGAAGTGCGACCTTGCGCAGTCTGGTGATAGAAATTGGGAAAATATATGCTCTGTCCGATCAGCTTGTTCAGGTTAGGCGTAATCTCCTCCCCGCCGATGGACTGGCCGATGACAAAGGTTTGAAACGCCTCCGCCTGGACAACCAGGACATTTTTCCCTTTATACTGTCCGAACAAGGGCTCCGTTTCCATCTGCTTGCGCAGCGCGTCCCGCTGCTTGAACCAGTCGCTCGCTTCCTGGATTTGCTCCTTCGACAAGCTCGCGCCCAACCAATGCTCCTTGGCGTAACGGTAGGTATCGTAGCCGTGGAATCCAAGCAAGCCTGTTACGTTATAGATGGGAACGTTCCACCAGTTGCCGACGAACAAGCCCCGGGCCCATCCGTTCTTCTGCTCCTGCACGGGATAGTAGACCAGCGCCCAGCCTGCCGCGAACACGAGGGCGGCTGGCAGCAGCTTGCGCCACAGGAAGGAGAGCCGTGAACGGGCAGGCTGGACGACAGCGCTCGCCTGGCGTTTGGGAGAGTGTCTCCAGAGCATCCAGCCGGCCAGGGCGAAGGCGATGGGAACATCGGCGAAGAAGATCCAGTCGCCAGGCTTCATCAGGCTCCAGATGCTTTCCTGCAGCTCTCCGACCTGGCCTGCCTGCAGCAGCACCGGAACGGAGATGAAGTCTTTAAAATAGCGGAAGTAGATCAGATCGGCGAATAATAGCACGGATAAGGCCAGATTTAGAATTGCCAAGGAAAGGGCCCGGGCTCTTCGCCCGAGGAAAAGCGTCCAGAACGAGACAAGCAGCGCGGCGCCGAGATTGACGGCCCACTTCCAATAGTTCATGCCGCCGACGTTAAAGTGATGATCCAGCTCGTTTAATTTATATAGTAATGAAAAGACGAGCAGGGCTATCCCCCATATCGGCCATGAGCTAAGCGTCTTGTAGATCCGCGGAAGGCTCTCGCCCGTGGCGGATCGCAATCGCATTAACATGATCAACTTCCTTTCTTATAACAATGGAGAAATGTAAATTTCGCTATATCATTAAATGATCTGCGTGTAAAGTGCAAACAAAAAATAGTATAGCTCTTCTGTCGGGGCAATACAAATTTTGTGATAAAATAACGGGAGGTCAGGCCCGTTCCGACGGAAAGGGCGAATACGACGGAGGTGCTCAATACAAATGGAACGATCGCCGGATCGTTATTTTGACGAACTTTATTCTGTGGATGCCGATCTTGCCAGAGTCGGCGCAAGCATAAGCGAGGCCGGGATGCCCGATATTTCCGTGGCCGCGGGCTACGGCCGGCTGCTGACCTTTCTGATGCGGGTCTCGGGAGCCCGCAGCGCCATGGAGATCGGCGCGCTGGGGGGTTACAGCGGTATTTGCCTGGCGCGCGGGATGCCTGACGACGGCAGGTTGGTGTCGCTGGAGCTTAAGGCGGAATATGCCGAGCTGGCGAAAGCCAATCTGACGGCCGCAGGTCTGGGACATAAGGCGGAATACCGAATTGGGGATGCCCGGGCAAGTCTGGAGAGCATGAAAGCGGACGGGGAGAGGTTCGACTTCTTCTTTATCGATGCGGACAAGGAAAATTATCCGTTCTACTTGGAATGCTGCATCAGTCTCGCGAATCGGGGAGCGATTATTGCAGCGGATAATACGTTGCTTCGGGGCAAAACGATCGACGAAAGCAGGCAGGGTCCTTCGGTCAAAGCACTGCGTGGATTTAACGCAACGATTGCGAGAGACGAAAGGTTAGAAGGGGTGCATTTGCCAGCTTACGACGGCCTCGCTCTTGCTCGAGTGAAATAAAATACGATTCTGTAGCTAGGAAAAACGCGTTTTTGCGGGCTGAACAATCCGCAAAAACGCGTTTTTTACAAATGTATAATCTATTCATAAGGGTTTCTTATTATTTAATTAGAATTATGCTAATTTTAATCCCATTAAAATACCTCAGATGGAAAAAAAATCTATAAAAATGAACGTATTTTCAAGTTAAAGCGGTTTAACTTTACAAAATTATCAAGTTAAGTGAATGATTATACGTATGGTTTAATGTTTAAACACACTCGTAAGCGTTTTCTGTTATATATACGTTATGTAATATGACATAAGTGGTCATTTAGAATCACAATTCCATAAACTCTCATTGCAGAGCACGAAATATCATAGTAAAATTCTGATGTTCCACCAAATTTCAATTCGAAACGAACAAAATTTCAGGAGGGTTAGGAATTTGGACGAACATTTTCATTGCGAACCTGATTTATGGTTTGCAATGATGCTGGGCGGTGTATAGAAAATATGCACGCCAGAGAAAATATTCGAAATGATGGGGAGGAAACAGTTATGAAATTCAAAAAGATTTTCTCGACTGCCATGGCAGTCACGCTGGCTGGCACGCTTCTTGCGGCTTGCAGCAGCAACAACAATAATAGCAGCAGTAGCAGCCCGTCTTCGCCGTCGGCTAGCAACACGCCGCAAGAAAGCCAAGCCTCTCAAGGAAATGGCACACCGGCAGAGTTCCGCTTTACCATCGGCTCCGAGCCGCCAAGCTTGGATCCCGCATTGATGACGGATGCGCAATCCTCAATCGTCGCTTCCGGTCTGTTCGACGGATTAACCCGACTCGACTCCTCCGGCGTGCCGCAGCCGGCCATCGCCAAAAACTGGGATGTCTCCGAGGATGGCAAAACCTACACGTTCCACCTTCGCGACGACGCCAAGTGGAGCAATGGAGACCCTGTAACCGCTCATGACTTCGAATATTCCTGGAAACGCGCACTGTCGCCGGATACGGCTTCCGATTATGCATATATGCTCTTCTATCTGGAGAATGGCGAGAAGTACAACGCAGGAGAGGCGGATGCCGATCAAGTCGGCGTCAAAGCGCTGGACGACCAAACGCTGGAAGTCAAGCTGTACACGGCCGCTCCTTACTTCAACAGCTTGATCGCCCACTATACCTATT
Organism: Cohnella boryungensis; assembly: GCF_042651945.1. NCBI lineage: Bacteria > Bacillati > Bacillota > Bacilli > Caryophanales > Paenibacillaceae > Cohnella > Cohnella boryungensis. The sequence continues at coordinate 55,335 of NZ_JBHSED010000046.1, forward strand.
GGCCGGTCAACAAGAATGCGGTTGAAGGCAAGCCGGAATGGGCTGCCGACAAAGCGACGATGGTCACGAACGGACCGTTCCTGCTGTCCGAATGGTCGCATGGCGACAAGCTCGTTCTCACGAAAAACCCAGACTTCTATGACGCTGCTAAAGTCGGCTTCGACAAAGCGACGATCTCCGTAGTCGAAGCGGATTCCACCGTCATGAACCTGTTCGAGACAGACAAGATCGATTGGATCGGCGCGCAAGCGGGCGCTGTGCCGAACGACATGGTTCCGAAGCTTGTCTCCGAAGGCAAGGCGGAGATCAAGACGATCGCTTCAACCTACTACTATTTGTTTAATACCCAGACGAAACCTTTCAACAACGTTAAGATCCGTAAAGCCTTCTCGATGGCAATCAGCCGTCAAGCGATTATCGACAATGTCACGAAAGCGAACCAGACGCCTGCATTCGGCTTGATCCCGCCTAGTATTACGGTGGACGGCAAATCCTTCCGCGAGATGTATCCGGACAAGGATTTCTCCACAGAGAATGTAGAGGAAGCGAAGAAGCTTCTGGCTGAAGGACTTGCCGAGAGCGGCTTGGACAAATTCCCTGAAGTTACGCTGCTGTACAACACCAACGAAGGACATAAGGCGATTGCGGAAGCGATCATCGATATGTGGCGCAAAAATCTCGGAGTCGAGGTGAAATTGTCCAACCAAGAATGGGGCACGTTCCTCGAGTCGAGAAAAGCCGGTCAATTCGGTATCGCGCGTTCGGGTTGGGGCGCGGACTTCAACCATCCGATCAACTTCTCTTACGACTTGATTCACCCGAAATCCGGCAACAATGACGGTAAATACAATAACCCGGCAGTAGGCAAAGCGTTGGACGATTCCCTTCTTGCAGCCGATGAGAAAACACGTGTCGATCTCATTGCTCAAGCGGAGAAAATCGCCCTGTCCGATGACATGGCCGTATTGCCGATCTACTACTATACGACGGTTACCATGGTGAAGGACGGCTTCGCCGACGTTGTTTCCGACTATGCAGGTCACCTGGATTGGGCATTCGGCAGCAAGAAATAATTCGATTCAATTGAGCTAAAATCCACGACTGGGAAGGGTATATATAGTATCCCTATATATACCCTTCTAGTTGCATATTTGGGCAGAACGGGCGGGTGAGGAGCTTGATTCGCTATATATCTAAGAAGATCGCATTTATGATCATATCGCTGTTCTGCTTGGTGACGGCGACCTTTGTTCTCATGAATGCAGTGCCGGGCAGTCCGCTGCAATCGGAAAAAGCGACTAGCGAACAGATTCAGAAAAACCTGGAGGCGTATTACGGACTAGACAAGCCTCTAATCGTGCAATACGGGATTTATTTGAAAAATCTAACCGAGGGCGATCTCGGGATTTCCATGAAGAAGAAGTTTCAAGCGGTGGATAAAATCATCGCGAATTCCTTTAAGTATTCCCTCAAGCTGGGTATTGCGTCCATTATTACCTCGGTGATCGTCGGATGCGTACTGGGGATCATATCGGCGATGTATCATCGTAAAATGCTGGATAATTTGTCGATGATTATCGCGGTAATCGGATTGTCTGTACCGAGTTTGGTCATGGCTCCGTTGCTGCAGTATCTATTGGCCGTGAAAATTAGGGCGTTTGAAGTGGCGGGCTTAAACGGTCCATTGGATTATGTACTGCCCACAATAGCTCTTTCCTCCGCTTCGATCGCATTTATTGCGAGGTTGATTCGCTCAACCATGATAGAGGTATTAAACTCCGATTTTATCAAGACCGCGAAGTCCAAAGGACTAGCCGGGCATCTGATCGTATGGCGCCATGCCTTGCGCAACTCCATGCTGCCCGTCGTGACCTTCATGGGGTACTTGATGGCGAACGTCATTACCGGCTCGGTCGTAATCGAGCAGATTTTTGCGATTCCGGGCTTGGGCAAATTTTTCGTCCAGAGCGTATCCGACCGCGATTATCCGTTGATTATGGGCATTACGATATTCTATGCGGTCATTCTGATGGTATCCCGTCTGCTGGCGGATATCGCTTACGTATTGGTAGATCCAAGAATCAGAATGTCCGGCGGAAAGGTGGCGAAGTAGGCCTTGCTAAAGAAATCAGATGCGGGCGCCGTCCGCCCCGAGATGTTCGAGCCGCTAGAACGCAATCATGCTGTTGAAAAGGTAGAGCGCAAAAGATTGACTGCGTGGCAGGATATCCGTTATCGGCTGTACAGCAATAAGCTGGCGATGACGGGCTTCTGGATCACGGTTGTCGTCATTCTGTTTGCCGTCTTCGCGCCGCTATTGTCTCCGCATGACCATTTTACGAACGACCTGGCCAATACGAATCAGCCTCCAAGCATGAAGCACTGGTTCGGCACCGATGACCTTGGACGCGATTTGTTCGTAAGAACGTGGAAGGGCGCGCAAGTTTCCTTGTTCGTCGGCGTCGCAGCCGCGTTCATTGATCTGATTATCGGAATTATCTACGGCGGGATCATGGGGTACTACGGCGGCAAGGTGGATGAAGTCATGAATCGCTTTGCCGAAATTCTCTACGCCATTCCCTATTTGCTTGTCGTTATTCTGCTGCTTGTCGTCATGGAGCCGAGTCTTACGACCATTATCGTCGCCATGTCCATCACCGGCTGGATCAATATGGCCTGGATTGTGCGCGGGCAGATGATGCAGCTGAAGAATCAGGAGTATGCCCTTGCTTCCAAAGCGCTGGGCGCAGGCTCGATGCGGATTATTTTCCGGCATTTGATCCCCAACGCCATGGGCCCGATCCTGGTGACTCTGACTTTGACCGTGCCTAGCGCGATTTTTACCGAGGCGTTCCTCAGCTTCCTCGGCCTGGGCGTTCAATCGCCTGTGGCATCGTGGGGGACGATGATCAACGACGGCGTCAAAGCGATGACGATCTATCCTTGGCGGCTGCTGTTCCCCGCGCTGTTCCTGAGCTTAACGATGTTTGCCTTTAACGTGTTCGGAGACGGAGTGCGCGACGCATTCGATCCGAAGCTGAAAAAATAAACTATAGATCGCGGAAAGGAGGTCAAGGCCTTCATGAAAACGATACTAGATGTAAAAAATCTGAGCGTGTCGTTCGACGTATACGGCGGAGAAGTGCAGGCTGTCCGCGATGTCAGCTTTCAAATGTATGAAGGGGAAGCGATCGCGATCGTCGGCGAATCCGGTTCGGGCAAGAGCGTAACCGCGCAAACGATCATGCGCTTGATCCAGACGCCGCCGGGTAAAATCAGAAGCGGGCAGATCTTTCTCGATCAGCAGGATCTGCTGTCGCTGTCCGAGAAAGAGATGCAGAAGGTGCGCGGCAACAAGATCGGCATGATCTTCCAGGATCCGATGACTTCGCTTAACCCGACCATGACGGTCGGCAAGCAAATCATGGAAGGCTTGAAGCAGCACCAGAAGCTGAACGGAAAGGCAGCTCGGGCTCGTGCCATAGAGCTGCTCAAGATGGTCGGCATTCCGAACCCGGAGTCGCGGATCAGCCAATATCCTCATCAATTCTCGGGAGGGATGCGGCAGCGCGTCATGATCGCCATCGCTCTGGCCTGCAGTCCCTCCTTGCTTATCGCGGACGAACCGACGACGGCGTTGGATGTGACGATTCAGGCTCAAATTCTTAACTTGATGAAGGATCTGCAGAAGAAATTAAAAACGTCCATTATTTTGATTACGCATGATTTGGGAATCGTAGCGGATATTTGCGATCGGGTTTTCGTCATGTACGCGGGCCAGATCGTCGAGACCGGCACGAAGCGGGAGATTTTCCGCAATCCGCAGCATCCGTACACGAAGGGCCTGCTCAAATCGCTGCCGCGCCTGGACCAGGACAAGAAAGAGCCGCTGATTCCCATTTTCGGCTCTCCGCCCGATCTTATTCAGCCGCCGCAGGGCTGCGGCTTCTGCAGTCGCTGCGATGAAGCGATGCGCATCTGCGAGACGGTGCCGCCGGAGCAGACGGTCATCAGCGAGACGCAATCCGTGCGCTGCTGGCTGCAGCATCCGTACGCGAAGCAATCGGGCTCGCCCGGCAGTCAGGAGGCGAGAGTATGAGCCAGCCGTTTATTCAAATCGAAGGCTTGCGCAAATATTTCGATGTAGGGGGCAAAAGTCCCTTGAAGGCGGTCAACGACATCAGCTTCTCCATCCGCAAGGGGGAGACGCTAGGACTTGTCGGGGAATCGGGCTGCGGAAAGTCTACGGCAGGGAGAACGATCATTCGGCTGTACGAACCAACCGCAGGGAGCATCTCGATCGAAGGCAAGGATGTAACGAAGTTGTCGAAGTCGAAGTTCAAAGCTTATCGCAGCAAGATGCAAATGGTGTTCCAGGATCCGTATGCCTCGCTCAACCCGCGTATGACCATTCTGGACATCATCGGCGAAGCGCTTGACATTCACGGACTCGCCGGAACCGCCAAGGAAAGAAAGCGGAAGGTGGAGGAGCTGCTGGAGATGGTCGGGTTAAGCGGGGCGCACGCTTCGCGATATCCGCACGAATTTTCCGGCGGTCAGCGGCAGCGGATCGGGATTACCCGGGCGTTGGCCGTGAATCCCGAATTCATGATCTGCGATGAGCCGATCTCGGCGCTGGACGTCTCCATTCAGGCGCAGATCGTAAATCTGCTTATCGAGCTGCAGAAAAAGATGGGCTTGACCTATTTGTTCGTCGCTCACGATCTGTCGATGGTCAAGTATGTGAGCGACCGGGTAGCCGTCATGTATCTGGGCAAAATCGTAGAGCTGGCGAAGAGCGAGGATCTATACGCCAACCCGCAGCATCCGTATACGAAGGCGCTGCTGTCGGCTATCCCGGTGCCTGACCCGGACGTAGAGGAAAGCAAGGAGCGGATCGTGCTGAGCGGCGACCTGCCAAGCCCGATGAATCCGCCGAGCGGCTGCCCGTTCCGCACCCGGTGCCCGGCAGCGACCGAGAAGTGCGCGTCGGAGGTGCCTCTATTCCGCGAGACGAGTCCGGGACACTTCGCGGCTTGTCATTACGCTTAGGCGAAGGTTGGCGTTGACAACGCCGGTTGGGTTGGTATAATGTGATTCAAACGATGAAATAACTTATTGCGATGAAGGGAATTCAGTAGCGTTCGCGCTCCGCGTTCCAGAAAGCCGGCGGTCGATGCAAGCCGGTACGCGTGCGAATGGCGAATTACGTCCCGGAGCTTCTTGATCCGAACCCGTACCGGTGCGGAAGGACAAGACGGCTGCTTGCCGTTATCAAGCGAGAGTGGAGAATGCGCGCGAGCGCGTCCTCAATTAGGGTGGTACCGCGATGACTCGTCCCTGTCTAACGACAGGGCGGGTCTTTTTTTATAATCGCGCGAGACAAAACGTTTGCTGCCGCGCCTAATGACAGCGAAGCCGTTTTTACTTGATTTTATGCCAAGGAGAGATCGACATGACTAATCTGGATACACAGCTGCTCGACAATCTGGAGTACAGAGGCTTGATCTACCAGACGACGAATCGCGAAGCGCTTCAGGAGAAGCTCGGCAAGGAGCCGATCGTGCTGTACTGCGGCTTCGACCCTACTGCGGACAGCCTGCATATCGGACACTTGCTTCCGATTCTGATTCTGCGCCATTTTCAGAAGGCCGGCCATAAGCCAATCGCCCTTGTGGGCGGCGGCACCGGGATGATCGGCGATCCGAGCGGCCGCTCCACGGAGCGTTCTCTGAATACCTCCGATACGGTGGCGCTATGGACGGAGAGGCTGAAGGGACAGCTTTCCCGATTTCTCGAATTCGAAGGCATCGACAATCCTGCCAAGCTCGTAAGCAACTATGACTGGCTTGCGCCGCTGGATATTATTACGTTCCTGCGCGACATCGGCAAAAACTTCACGGTGAACTACATGCTGGCGAAGGACTCCGTAGACTCGCGGCTGGCAAACGGCATATCCTTCACGGAATTCAGCTACATGATCCTTCAATCGTACGACTTCTACAAGCTGTTGACGGATCATGGCTGCTCTCTCCAAGTCGGAGGCAGCGACCAATGGGGCAACATTACGGCCGGTCTGGATCTGATCGGCAAAATGGGCGGCGGCGAAGCCTACGGCATGACCCTGCCTCTCGTTACGAAGAGCGACGGCAAGAAATTCGGCAAATCCGAATCCGGCGCGGTCTGGCTTGATCGAAACAAGACGTCGGTCTACGCCTTCTACCAATTTTGGATCAACACCGACGACAACGATGTCATCAAATTTTTGAAATACTTCACTTTCCTGGAGCCTGGGCGAATCGCCGAGCTTGAGCAAGAGGTTGCCGAGCGTCCGGAGAAAAGAGCCGCGCAACGGGAGCTGGCTCGTGAGGTTACGCGGCTTGTTCACGGGGAAGAGGCGCTCGTCAGCGCAGAGAAGATTACGCAGGCGCTCTTCTCGGGAGACGTGACCCAGCTGAGCGAGGAAGAGCTTGTCGAAGCGCTTCAGGATATGCCGACGACGGTTGTCTCCGGACAAGACGAGAGCCCGCTGCTGGAGCTTCTGATCGAGGCCAAGGCAGCGCCTTCGAAGCGGCAAGCGCGTCAGGACATCGAGAGCGGAGCCGTATACTTGAACGGTCAGAGAGAGCAAGCGGTCGATTTCGTGCTGACGAAGGAGCACCGCCTGCACGGCAAATATGTCGTGCTGCGCAGAGGGAAGAAAAATTACTACCTGGTCAAATTCGAATAGCTTCCGGACGGGACGATGCAGACGACAGCTGCTCGTCCCGTTTTGACTATAAGCCGGACTTCAAATGAGCGAGACTCCAGGCCGACTGTTTAATCGTCTTTGCTATTGTACAATACATTTTAAAGAGGAGGGACGCAGAGATGACCAACGTCGTAAAACTTCATGAGCTCGTGGAACATCTATATAACAAAGCGCCGATTGGCATCGCGTTAGTGTCGCTGGATGATCGATGGTTAAGCGTGAATCCGAAGCTGTGCCGGATACTCGGCTATCCCGAACAGGAGTTGCTTACGATGGCTTCCGCGGAGATGAGTCTGCCCGAGGATCGGGATTTATTTGAAGACCGCATTCGGGAGCTTCTGGACGGAACGACGGATTCCATCGAGATGGAGATGCGCTATATTCATAAATCCGGGTACATCGTATGGACGGTGCTGCACGTTGCGCTCATGAGGGACGAGGAGGAGAATCGCCCGCTCTATTACGTCGCCCAGATTATCGATAACACCAAGAGCAAGCTGTCCGAGCGAGAGCTCCAGGAGAGCATCGAGCGTTATACTTCATTAAAAAAGTACAATCACGACGCGATTATTTCGTTCGCGAGAGATGGCCGGATGATCAACGGAAACCGGGTGGCGGAGCAATTGACCGGGTACTCCGTCGAAGAGTTGATTGGCGACAGCCTGTCTATCTTGATCGGGGAACGCAATCTCGAATTGATTTTAGCCGATTCTCACGATTTCGCCGCAGCGGAGCAAAGCATTCAGTATATTCGGAACAAGGACGGCGTTTCCGTTGAAGTTCTGATTACGTTGGCGCCGATTATTATTCATGGACACAATTCCGGCTTCTATCTCATTGCCAAGGATATGACCGAACAGAAGCGGCTGATGATCGAGAAGGAAACCGCGGAGAAAATGAATAAAGCGAAGAGCGAGTTTCTGGCCATGATGAGCCATGAGATTCGCACGCCGATGAACGGAGTCATCGGAATGACGGATTTGCTGCTGGAGACCCGGCTGAATGAGGAGCAGCACGAATACGTTCGCATTATCAAGCAAAGCGGGGCGACGCTGCTGGCAATTATTAATGACATTCTCGACTTCTCCAAGATTGAATCGGGCACGTCCGAGAGGATCGAGGAGCCCTTCGCGATTCGGTCTGTCGTGTCGGAAACGGTACATCTCATTATGCCGAAGGCATTGGAGAAAAACCTCAAGGTGACCGCTTCCGTCCAGCCGGATGTCCCCGTCGTGGTCATTGGGGACGAGACGAAGCTGAGGCAGGTGCTCATCAATCTCTTAGGCAACGCGATTAAATTTACGGCGAGCGGCAGCGTGTCGTTAGCCATTCAATGCGAGCAGCGCCAGGGAGAGGCTGTGCGGCTGCGCTGCGAGATTCGGGATACGGGAATCGGCGTACCGGAGGCCAAGGTTCCTTATCTGTTTGAGCCTTTTTATCAGGTAGACCATTTCATGACCCGGAGGGAGACCGGCACGGGGCTCGGGCTCGCCATCTGCAAGAAGCTTGTGCAGCTTCTGGGCGGCGACATCTGGTATGAGCAGGGCGACGAGCGTTCGGGCTCGCTCTTTACCTTCACGATTCAGTGCCGCATTCCGCAGGCGGCCGAGCAGCCGGCGACATTTTCCGCCGGAGGGACGGAGCGCCATGGAGAGACTTCGCTGAACATTCTTATTGCCGAGGATAACCCGGTCAACCAGCTGGTGCTCTCCAGAACGATCGCGAAGCTGGGCTACTCCTCGGCGGTTGTTTCCAATGGAGCCGAGGCGGTGGAGACGGTGTTGAAAACACCCTATGATCTCGTATTCATGGACATCCAGATGCCGATCATGGACGGTGCGGAGGCCGCAGCGACGATTAAAGCCGCCCTCGGCGATCTGAAGGCCCCCTATATCGTAGCGGTTACCGCGCATGCGATTCAGGGAGATAGGGACAACTATATTTCATCGGGCATGGATGACTACGTGAGCAAGCCGATCAGTATTGACGCGATTTCGTCGGTCATGGAGCGATTTCTTGAGGAGAGAAGAACGAACGCGAACTGACGGGGCAGAAGTGAGCCGAATCCACTCTAATTCCAATAGGAGTACAATAGTGGCGCAAAGTCGAACTAACGGCCAGCAGGGAGCCGCCGCCGGGCGCCTCCCTGCTTTATTTGGCGGCTTGTCTGACCCGCAGCGCCTTAGTCGCCCAAATGCAGGTCAAGAACAATAAGGCGCCGGACAAAATAAACAGCCCTTCAATGCCGATCCAGCCTGACAGCGCGCCCCCCATAACCGGTCCCATCATGTTGCCGAGGCTGAGCGCGCTGCTGTTGAAGCCGAAGGCCCGACTCTCCATCCCGTCCGGCGTATATCTCCGCACAAGCGCGTTCACCGTCGGGATCAAGCCGCCCATGAAGCAGCCGAGCATAAAGCGATAAATGAGCAGCTGCCCGACGGATCCCGCGAAGGCCTGGGGAATCAGCATAACGGCTGCCCCGGCGAGCGATACGAGCAATATGCGCATAGCCCCGATTCGGTCGCTGAGCTTCCCTAGCAACGGCGCGCAGATCATGTTGGACAATCCGGTCACCGAGCCGACGAACCCGGCGTAGAAGGCGAGATCGTCCGTAGTGCCGTGCAGCTTCTGCACAAAGAGCGGGATGAGCGGCATTGGGCTGAGCATGGCGAACTGGATGAGGAACGTTACCGTGAGCAGAACCGGAAGCTGACGGATCACCATCAGATCGCGAAAGCCCTTCAAGACGCTCACCTGCGGCTGCATCGCGGCTTCGGCGCGGTCGAATTTCTCGTGCACGAGCACCCAGGAGAGCAGCGAGGCGAGAAAAAGCAGCGTCCCCGTAATGTAGAAAATCGGACGGAAACCGAAGTTGTCCGCCAGCAAGCCCCCCATAAAAGGACCAAGAATCGCGCCAGCTGTGCCGCCCGACTGCAGCGTGCCCATGGCGAACCCCATCCGTTCCTTCGGCGTGGTGGCCGACACGAGCGAGACGGCGGCAGGCATGAACCCGGAGATGACCCCGTTCAGCATTCGCAGCACCAGCAGATGCCACGGTGCGGATGCGAAGCCCATCAGCAGCATGACGATGGACATTCCGAAGCCGGAGCGCAGGAGCATCATTTTGCGCCCGTATTTGTCCGAGAGCTTGCCCCAAAGCGGCTGAAACAAAAACGAGGTCACGAAGTTGGCCGCGAAAATAACCCCCGCCCACACGCCGATTTCGTGCTCGTTGCTCAGGCCCAGGTCTTGCTGCAAATATAAGGAGAGGAACGGCATAATCATGGTCATCCCCGCCATGACGAGGAAGCTGCCGCCCATCAGGACGAATAGATTGATTTTCCAACGCTGCATAGCTGTTCACTTCCCGAGGCTGCTTCTGTCTAACCAGTATAGCACAGTGCAACTCTGCGATCACAAACGCATTGTCAAACTATTGTCATACTCCGTGCGGGGTGCGAGGTTGTTCGGCTGAGGGAAAAGGGGCATAATGGAAGCAATGATACCTAAAAATCGTGAATAAATGAGGCTAGAAGCTATGTTGACGAACGACTTGTTTTTGCGCGCCTGCAGGAGAGAGGCGGTGGAGCGCGTGCCCGTGTGGTATATGCGCCAAGCCGGCCGCTACGATCCGGATTATCGTAAAATCAAGGAGAAATATTCGCTTCTTGAGATTTGCCGCCAGCCCGAGCTGGCCGCTGAAGTGACGCTGATGCCGGTTCGCAAGCTGGGCGTCGACGCCGCTATTTTGTATTCCGACATTATGAATCCCGTCGCATCCATCGGCATCGACTTCGACATTGTCAAGGATGTCGGTCCCGTGATCGACAATCCCATTCGTTGCGCCGCGGACGTGGAGCGTCTGACACCGATCGAGGTGGAGCGGGATCTGGGGCACGTTCTGGAGACGATCCGAATTCTGGAGCGGGAGCTTGAGGTGCCGCTCATTTCGTTCGCGGGAGCGCCGTTTACGCTGGCCAGCTATATTATCGAAGGGCGGCCTTCCAAATCGTATATTCGTACGAAAACACTGATGTACGAAGACCCTCGGACATGGCATCTGCTGATGGGCAAGCTGGCGGATATGGCCGCGACCTACCTGCGCGCTCATATCGCCGCCGGGGCGAAAGCGGTGCAGCTGTTCGACAGCTGGGTCGGCTCGCTGGCGCCGCATGACTTTGCGGCCTTCGTGCTGCCGCATATTCAGCATATCTTCGCGAGCCTGTCCGATCTGGAAGTGCCGAAGATTTATTTTCCGGGCGTCAGCTCGGGCGAGCTGCTGCCGCATCTCGGCGGCTTGCAGGCGAACGTCATCGGGCTGGACTGGCGAGTGCCGCTTGCGGAAGGCAGGCGTCGCATCGGCAGCGGCTATGCCATTCAGGGAAATCTCGACCCTTATGTGCTGACCGCGCCGTCGGAGGTCATTCACGAGCATGCGCGCATGCTGCTTGACGAAGGGATGAAGGAGCCGGGCTACATTTTTAATCTCGGACACGGCCTGTTCCCGGAAGCCTCCCTGGATAAGCTGAAAGCCTTGACGGATTTCATTCACCAATACAGCGAAAGTCAAATCGCGGCGGGGGTGGGAGCATGAGCGCGGACAAACGGCCAATCGGCGTACTGGTCATGTCCTACGGGACACCGGAAAGCTTGGACGGCATCGAAGCCTATTATACGCATATCCGCAGGGGGCATCCTCCTACGGCGGAGCAGCTCGAAGACTTGACGAGCCGTTACAAGGCCATCGTCGGCGGGGTATTCCCGCTGCGGGAAAATACGAACAGTCAAGCGGCTGCGCTGCAGCGCAAGCTGGATGAGCTTGCAGGCAAGGGAGCCTACGTCTGTTATCAGGGGTTGAAGCATGCGGCTCCGTTCATTGAGGATGGGATCGCGGCGATGGCGGCCGACGGCATTCAGGAGGCGGTAGGCCTTGTGCTGACCCCTCAATATTCGTCGATGAGCGTGGGCGGATATCTCAAGCGCGCGCAGGAGGAAGCGGATAAGCAAGGGATCTCCTTCCAGGGAGTGAAGGAATACCACCTTCATCCGAAGCTGATCGAAGCGTTGAGCCGGCGCGTGACCGAGGGTCTGGAGAAGTTTGGCGAAGCTCGCGCGGATACGCTTGTCCTGTTCAGCGCGCACAGTCTTCCGGCCAAAATATTGGAGATGAACGACCCGTATGCCGATCAGTTGCTGGCTACGTCCGCCGCGATCGCAGCGGCTGCCGGCGTGGACAAATGGCAGTTTACGTGGCAGAGCGCCGGACAGACCGGCCAGCCTTGGCTGGGACCGGATATTCTGGAGACGCTGGAGAAGCTGGCCTCGGAGGGCGTGCGTTCGGTATTGGCGACACCGGTGGGCTTCGTCTCCGACCATCTTGAGGTGCTGTACGATCTCGATATCGAAGCCAGGAATTTCGCTGAGGAACGACATATTCGACTGGAACGGATTCGCATGCTCAACGACGATCCTCATTATATGGCGGCATTGGCGGATTCCGTAATGGGACTTGCGAACGGGAGGAACGGACAATGAGACAGAGCAAACGGAAAGTGGCGGTGTTAGGCGGCGGGATTACCGGTCTTAGCGCCGCTTTTTATTTGCAACGTCTTGCCCGGGAACGCGGCGAAGAGATCGAAGTTACCGTGTTCGAAGGTTCGGATCGGCTGGGAGGCCGGATCAATACGCTTCGCAAAAACGGTTTTGTCATCGAGCGGGGCCCGGATTCGTTCCTCGCCCGCAAGCTGCCGATGATTCAACTGGCCAGAGAGCTCGGCATCGAGGGCGAGCTGACCGGAACGAATCCGCAGGCGAGCAAAACCTATATCTCGCGCGAAGGCGAGTTGGTGCCGATGCCGCAGGGCCTTACGCTCGGGGTGCCCTCGGATCTGGAGAAATTTATGGCGACGGAGCTTGTCTCCGAAGAAGGCAAGCTTAGGGCTCTGAGCGAGCAGGGGCTTTCCGACGAAGGAGACGGCCGGGACGAATCGGTCGGAGCATTTCTGGAGCGGCGAATGGGCAAGGAAATGGTCGAGCGCATATTCGAGCCGTTGCTTGCGGGCATTCATGCCGGGAACTTGTACAAGCTGGGGCTTAAGGCGACGTTTCCTCAATTCAAAGCGATGGTGGAGACGCAGGGCAGTCTGATTGCCGGTACGCAAGAGGCTCAACGGGCAGCGGCCGCCGCGAAAGAGAAAGCTCCTGTATCGACTGATGCCGCAAATTCTCCGGCGCTGCCGACCAGCGTGTTCATGACGTTCAAGAATGGTTTGACTACCGTCGTGGAAGCGTTGGAGGACAGCATTCGGAAGGCGGGCGGCAGCATTCGCTTGGGCGCGGACGTCGCAGCCATCGAATTGCCGGAGCGCGAAGGGGCCCCTTACAAACTGAGGCTGTCCGACGGCTCGGAGCATGAGACGGATCAAGCCGTCGTGGCTCTTCCCGCTGCGAATATCGCTAAGCTGCTTGAACCGCATACGAACGTGGCTGCGCTATCAGACATGACGTACGTATCGGTGGCAAACGTCGTATTCGCTTACGACGAAGCCGGATTCAACCACGACCTCGACGGCTCGGGCTTCCTCGTGCCGCGAGGCGAGAATAGAAAGATTACCGCAAGCACCTGGACGTCCTCGAAATGGGGACATACGGCTCCCGCCGGGAAAAGACTCGTCCGCTGCTACGTGGGACGGGCCGGCGACGAGGAGGGGGTGGAGCTGGACGACGAGGCGATGGCCGAAGCGGTCAGAAAGGACCTGCTGGCGTTGATGGGACTGGACGCGAAGCCGGAGTTCGTCGAGATCACCCGGCTGCGCCATTCGATGCCGCAATATCCCGTCGGACACGTCGAAGCGATCTCCGATTTCCGCGCCAAGCTGGCAGACCGCTTGCCCGGCGTATATGCAACCGGAGCGGCGTTCGATGCCGTCGGCCTGCCGGACTGCATCGCCCAGGGCAAGCAGGCGGCAGAAGCGCTGCTCGCCTTGCCGGTTTCCTCCTGATTGCGTCCTTCGCATTAGATTTGCCTTCCGTTGCGGCGGTAGGCCAACGGGCTATATCCCGTCCGCTGCTTGAACAGCCGCGAGAAATAATGCAACGAGGAGAAGGCCAGCGCCTCCGAGATTTCGCCGACGGCGAGCTCGGAGGCGATCAGCATCTTTTTCGCCAATCCCAGCTTGCATGACATAAAGTAGTCGTGCGGAGACTGCCCGTATTGCAGTCGAAACAAAGCCGACGCGTGATTCTCATGATAATGCGTCCATTCCCGCAGCCATTCCCGTTCGTAGGGCATGGCTGCGTTTGCTTTCAACCGGCCTCGCACGTCTCGCATTCGCAAGCCGTTCTCCGATCCGATCTCGCTCTGCCGCCGGACAATCGCGCGAAGCTCCATGAGCAATTGAACCATCAAGCCTCGATTAAACGTATGGTGCATCGGATCGACATGCTGGAAGTTATGCGCGATGGCGTGGAACAATGTCTCAAGCTCCCGGCCGAGGCAGCGAATATGCTCCGGCACGCTGAGGACGTTCGGGGGCTGTCCGATCGTAAGTCGGTTTGGCAGGACGTCCGCCTCAGGCCAATCGGGGGCCTTCTCGGCGGGAGGACGATAAGCGACCGCGCCGGCTGCGGGAATATCTCCATGAAGCTGGAAATGCAATCCGTACAGTACGAAGGGACGTGCGGAGTCGGCTTCGAACCTGTGAACAATCCCCGGGCCGTAGTGGAACAAATCCCCGCCTGTCGCCTCGTATTCCCGTCCCTGAATATTCGCCTTGCCGGAGCCCTCCGCAACCCAGATAAACTGCCGGTCATGCACAATGCGCGGGCCGAAGGCGTAGCCCGGCGGGCACTCCAGCCGATTGGCGTAGGAGACGACGGGATTCAGGCGCTCCCATCCGATCTCATCATCTATCGTCGGTTCCTTGCCTCCCATGGTTCCTTCCCCTTTCCTTCTGTCGAATTTATCTTTGTAGAATGCAAAAATCATTCATATTCCCTAAATCAATTACATCCGGAATTGATTATAGTTTCCTTGTAGACTTCATAAAAGTCAAATTCGTGAAGAGGGGACAACGTGGATGTCAACACAACAACCGATGCAGCAGCTGGAGGAAGCGAACGCTTGGCTGTCCGATCTTCCCGCATTGCGCAGGAAGCTGAGCGATGAAGGCTACCTGTTTTTCCGAGGGATACTGGACAAGGAGGAGCTGCGGCGAATTCGCGCCGATATGCTGGAGCTGGCGAGTGAATACGGGTACTTGAAAGCCTCCGCTCCGTTAGAGGAGGGAATTTATTCGGGCCGGGAATATCCGGCCTCGGCCCAATTCGAGACGTCGGCGCTTTACCGCCGAATTCTCGATCTTCCCCGATTCAACGCCTTCGGACGGGGCCCGGTTCTGTCGCTGCTGATGTCGGGATTGCTCGATGCCGAGCTGCTGGAGCATCGCCGCCGAATCGGCAGAATTACGTTTCCCGGAAGCTTCAAGAATACGACGCCGCCCCATCAGGACTTCTTCTATATCAAGGGCACGCCCGACACGTACACTTGCTGGATTCCCGCCGGAGACTGTCCGGAGGAGCTTGGCGGACTGGCCGTCATGCCGGGAACGAACAAGCTTGGCATGCTTGAGCATCTGCCCATGCAAGGCACCGGCGGACACGGAGTTCCCCACGAGCAATGCGAGCAATTGGGTCGGCCGTGGCTGTCAACGGATTATCGGATTGGGGACATCCTGCTCTTCCACGGCCACACGCTGCACAAGGCGCTCGACAATCGGAGCAAGGACCGGATGAGGGTGTCGCTTGAATACCGCTATCAGCGCCGCGGGGACCAGATCGATCCCGGTTCGATGGAGTTCCATATGAAAGGCGCGTTCGAGTCCTGATCTGCCGTTCCAAGCAGGCATCCGTCGCAGCCGGGAGGCGAAATTCTTCCATCGGCGACGGATGCCTCCTGTGTTAGAATAGGGGGAAAGCGCATACAAGAGGAGGACAGCAGGTGAACGCAGGCAGATTCAAACTTCCGTTGCGCTGGCGCAGCTTGCGCTTGCCCTATAAGCTCGTCCTGATCTATACCCCGCTGATTCTTCTTCCCGCTCTGGCGGGCATTTATTTTCTGACGGACAGCTACACCAGCTCCTCCAAGGCCAGAACCGAGGAGTATGCGACCGGGCTGCTCGGGCTGATGGGACAGAAGCTGGAAGACCGGATGCGCAGCTACGAGCAGCTCAGCAAGCAGATTATGACCGATGGAGATTTATTGAAGATGACGGCTGTGGAGCCGGCATCCGCCTACGAGAGATTTCGAACGGAGAGCGCGATTAACGAGAAGCTGAACGTGCTTTGGCTGGGCGCGGACCAGAACAACTATATTCGGTCGATCAAGATCGAGACGCCCGGCATGATCTACACCTACGGTAAAAATGCGGTTGACCACTATAGAGTGCAGGATGCGGAATATCGTTCTTCGGTCGGACGGATGAAGGGCGGAGCGGCGTGGTTTCCTCCCGAGGCGTTCAACGACGGCTATGCGGATTTCAGAGCATTTCGTCTGGGCAGGACGATTCGGGACGAGAAGCTGAACGAGCTGGGGACGTTGACGCTGGTCATTCGGATAGAGGCCGTTACCGATATATTCAAGCAGACCAATATACAAGAGAATACGGCGCTTCAGCTCCTGAATGCCGACGGCCGCGTGCTGGCGGATAACGGAATCGTAAGCGATGCCGAGGAGAAGCGGCTGCTGTCCTTCTCGGACGACCGGCTCAAGAACGGCTGGCGTCTGGCGGCCCAGATGCCGCTGCAGCAATTGTACGAGCCGATTTATCGCACCGTGAGACAAGCGCTGTTCATCGTCTTCGGCTGCATTCTGCTCGGCCTGGTCGTGACGCATCTGCTGGCGCTGGACCTTGTCATTCCGATTCGCAGGCTGACGAACAACATGAAGCAGGGGATCAAAGGCGTTCGTCCGGGCAAGCTGAAACGCTTCGGCGGCGCGGTAGAAATTGTGGAGATGAACGATACGTTCATCTCCATCATGTATGAGATCGAGCAATTGATCGACAAGGCGGCCAAGCAGGAGAAGAAAAAGAAGGATGCCGAAATCCGCGTGCTCCAGAATCAGCTCTCGCCGCATTTTCTGTACAACACGCTCAATTCCATCCGCTGGATGGCCATGATTCAGAGGCAGGACAATATCAAGGAAATGGTGGACTCGTTGAACGCGCTGCTCACCTACGCGCTGCGAGGCTCGGGGGATTCGGTGCCGCTGGCCAACGAGATTGAGATTTTGCACAGCTATGTGAAAATTCAGAAGGTTCGCTATCGTCACTTCGAATTCGTCGCGGACATTCCGGAGGCGCTGGGGCAGGTCAGAGTATTGAAATTTCTGCTTCAGCCGTTAATCGAGAACGCGCTGCTGCATGGCCTGGCTCCCTCGGAGCGCAGCGGGGAGATTAAGGTGCAAGCGGCGGCGGAGGGAGAAATTCTGCGGATGACGGTGACCGACAACGGAGTGGGCATCGCGAAGGAGAAGCTGGCCGAGTTGATTCGATCCTTGTCGGACCCGACCGATCGTCTGGGCCTTCGCAGCGTCCACGAAAGAATTCAGCTTCATTACGGCGATTGCTACGGATTAACCGTCCGGAGCGAGGAAGGCGCGGGCACTTCCCTATCGGTCAGGGTGCCGATGCGGGAGCCGGAGAGAAAGGGGGAGCCGTAACATGCGGAATGTAATGATAGTCGACGACGAGGCTCTAGTAAGGATCGGCCTGCAATCGATTATCGAATGGGAAAGCCGCGGATATCGAATCGCAGGCGTATTCAAGAACGGAGCGGAGGCGATTGCCGCAGCCGGAAAGGAAGCGTTCGATATCGTGCTCACCGACATCCGGATGCCCGGCATGGACGGCTTCGAGCTGATCCGGGAGCTGAAGCGGCTGGACCCGGGAATGAAGTTTATTATTTTGAGCAGCTACAGCGATTACGAATATACCCGGCAGGCCATTCAGGCGGGAGTGACCGACTACATTTCGAAATACGAGATGGAGCCTGTCGAACTGCTAAGGGTGCTGGATGCCTTGACCTTCGACAAGGGCGGAGAGGAGAATGGGCCGGGAGGAACGGCAAGCTCCGCCAGCCCGGCGGAGATTCGCCTTGAGGCTTTGGCCGAAGAGAAGGCGAGACTGACGGGGCTTCCCTCGGAGCGACTGATAGCGGGCATGAAGACGCAATTCCCGGAAATCGTCAATCATCTGGCCGCCCTGGGCGGCTCTGCACGCTGGATTTGCTTCAAGCCGCTGCCGCGGGAGACGGAGTATTCCTCGACCGAGCGCAAGGCGATGGGGCTGCAAGCGGAGGAAATTTTTCTCCGGCTGGAACGTCTTGAGCTGTTCGGCGAGCATGACGGACTATTCCATGGGGCGTGTGCGACTGCGTACGAGGAGACGGAGGAGGAAAGCCTGAATCGTCTGATGCGAACGATCGGGGAATTAAAAGACGCTTGGGCGAAAAATCTCAATATCGAGCTTGTCGTCGGTATCGGCCCGGAGGAAGCGCCCGAGCGTATGGGCAGCTCAAGGAAGGAAGCGGAGCGGGCGGTTCAGCTATGCTTCTACGAAGGCGCGGGCGTTTTCTTGCACGGCCAGTCCGAGATGAGAACGAGATCCGAGCAAGAGTGGATGGATATCTACAAGCAGGCCAAGAACGAAATCGAATTTCTTCATTTCGAGGAATTGGGCGAAATGTTGGCCCGCCGACTGGAGGACCCCGAGGATCGCCTGCTTCCGGAGGAATGGCTTCGTACCGGGGAGATGATCGCGACGCATCTGATGAATCTGCTGCTTGAACGCTATGAGCTCGACCAGGAAGCCGTCCGCAGCCGAATCCGCATGCCCTGGCCGCTGAATGAAACGATTCGCAAGGCGGGCTCTCGGAAGGAATTCCTGCGCCTTATGCGGGAGCTGCTGCTGCGTGCGCAGGAGGCCGTTTCCACGCTGCAAATGAGCCGGGGCTGGATCGCGAAGGTCAAGGAATATGTGGAAAGCCGTTACGGACAGCCGATTCGGCTGGAGGATGCGGCCGAGACGGTTAATTTCAGTCCGAGCCACTTCAGTCAGCGCTTCCGTCAGGAGACCGGGGAAGTGTTCTCCGACTATTTGACCCGGGTGCGCATCCGCGAAGCGATTCGTCTCTATCAGGAAACGGATTTCTCCACGGAGGAAATTGCCGCCCGCGTCGGCTACCTGAACCCGAACTATTTCATTAAGGTATTCAAAAAAACGACCGGACAGACGGTGAAGCAATTCAAGCAACGGAGCTGATGCGGGAAATATGGCATCACGGTCGCAAAATATGGAACGTTCGCCGCTGCTTGGCGGGCATCCCCCGGGAATAAGGAACCTACTCAGCCGTTCGGTGCATGGAACGGCATTTTGCAATCGCTTACAATGTGAGTAGATCGCGATCGCATGACACATGGATTGAACGACTTACCGCATCTACTTATTGCGAACATCGGAGGGGTTTCAAATGAGGGGAAAAAAACTCGTAATCGCGCTTGCGCTGCTGGCTATGATCGGAGCGATGCTTCAGGGCTGCGGCAAGGGAAACAAAGAGAACTCGCCTAGCGCCTCGTCGAGCTCGCCGGCCTCCGCTTCGTCGGAAAGCCCAAAAGCCTCCAGCGAGGAGAACGTCACTCTGAAGGTATGGGGCGATCTGGGCAACCAGGCCGTACTCGAGGAGCCATTCAAAAAAATCAATGCCGCTTTTGCGGAGAAGCATCCGAACATTAAGCTGGAATACGACTTTGCACAGAACGATCAAAGCTTAAACGTCGCGCTGCAGGCGAACGAGCTGCCGGATCTATTCTGGGTGCAGGGCGATAAAACGGCAAAGATGGGCGAAATGGTCAAAAACGGCTTCCTGCTCGATCTGACTCCGTTTAATCTGGATCTGTCCCGCTATGCGGAGTCGGAGAAAGCCTATTGCACGGTGGACGGCAAAATCTACTGCTCCCTGCCGTCCTTCTTCGATACGAATGTCGTTTACTACAATAAGGACCTCTACGAGAAAAACGGGCTGAAGGCTCCGGCGAACTGGGATGAATTCGTAGCCGGCCTGGATACGCTCAAAGCTGCGGGCATCACGCCGATCGCCCTCGCCGGGAAGAGCGAGTGGGATCGCGCTTGGCCGATCTTCGCCTTCGCTCCGGCCTTCGCCAACGATGCGCTGAAAGCGGCGCAGAGCGGCGACGGCAAGCTGACCGATCCGGCGATCGCAGAGACGCTTCAAGCGTTCCGCGACTTTGCCGACAAAGGCTACTTCGGCAAAGACTTCCTGGCCCAGGATTATACGGCGGCGCAATTCGCCTTCACGAACGGCAAGGCGGCCGCGATCATTGACGGAACCTGGTCCAACGCAACCTACGTCGATTCCGGCATCAGTCTGGGCCGCTTCCCTGTGCCGAATAAGGATGGCAAGAAGGTCGTGCAATCGAGCTACAGCAACTTTATGACGTACGCGGTATCCTCCAAGTCGGAGCATCCGGAGCAAGCGGCGCAATATATCGCTTTCCTGAACTCGGTTGAAGCGCAGCAAATTTTGGAGGATGCCGTCGGCCTTGTCCCGACCCTTAAGGATATCGTGCCTAAGGATGAAGGCGTGAAGGAGCTTGCCGTATTCGACGAAGCGGGCGTGAACATCTACACCGTGCTGACCGCGCTATCGTCGCCGGAGTCCAATACGGCCGACGTGCTGATGAAGGATGTCATTCCGAAGCTGATGACCTCCGCGATTACGGGAGCCGAAGGCGCGGCGACGCTGGATAAAGCGGCCAACTACCCTGCGAAATAAATTGCAGATTACTACCGGAGAAGAGGTCGGGCGGCGGAATGCGGCGCAGCCCGGCCTTTTCCATGAACGGTCAGAAAGTATAGAGGGTGATTCGGTTGATAGGGTTCAAAAAGAGGCCTTTCCTATGGTTTATTTTGCCTGGATTCGCGCTATATAGCTTATTTACGGTATACCCGATCTTCTCCGCCTTTCAGATCAGCCTGAATCAGTGGGACGGAATCGGGGCCAAGACCTTCGTCGGGCTTAGCAACTACGGGGAGCTATTCAGCAACAAGGAGCTGTTCTCTCAGCTGACGGGAGCCTTCAAGCACAGCGTGATCTTGTTCCTGCTGAACGCGCTTGCGGTGCTGCCTGCTCAGCTTTATCTGGCTTACCTGCTCTACAGCGGAATCAAGGGACATCGCTTTTTCCAGGCGATGATTTTCTCTCCGCAATTTATCGCGACGCCGGTCATCGTATTTATGGGTACGCTCATCTTCGACGGCAATATCGGCGTATTCAACAAGCTGCTTGAGGCGGTCGGCTTGGGAGAATGGGCGCGGCCCTGGATGGGACTGCCGGAATTCGGCATTTATATCGTCTGGATGATGGTCGCCTGGTCGGGAATCGGCGTAGGAATGATCTTTTTCCTTGGAGCGATGAAGATGATCCCGGTCGAGATGATGGAGGCGGCATTGCTGGAAGGCGCGTCGTACTGGCGGAGGTTCTTCACGATGGTTCTTCCCCAGATCAAGACGACGGTGCTGAATATGCTGATTCTCACTTACATTTTCGCCATGACGATGTTCGATTTCAGCTTTATTCTGGGCGGCGTCTCGGGCGGCATTAACCGCAGCGTCGATGTGATGGCTTTGTTTTTCTATCGCATCGCCTTCGGCGACAACAGCGCGGTGGGCGGTACGATGAACGTGAACGCCATGGGCATGGGCACGACGATTGCCTGCGTCATGTTTGCGGTTATCTTCATCGTCGCGGTCATTCAGGTGATTCTCGCTTACCGCCGAACGGAGGACTGAACATGAACCTGCTGCGAGCGCGAAGAACGTATGTCAGCTCCGCGATTCTATGGATTTACTCGTCTTTTACGCTGTTCGTTCTGGCCTATATGACTTACCAGGCGTTCAGATCGAAGAAGGAGCTGCTTTCGAATACATTCGGGTGGCCGGATGTTTTTGATTTCGCCAATTTCAAAAAGCTGTTCGTCGATGCGGGCTTTTTGCGTTATTTCGTCAACAGCACCCTGATTCTGACCGTAACTCTGCTGATCGTCATTATGCTGTCGTCGATGGTCGCCTACGGAATCGGAAAATTCCGCTTCCGCTTCAAGAACGGTCTGCTGCTTTACTTCTTGATCGGGCTGATGTTTCCGGTGCAGCTGGGCATCGTTCCGATATTTCTGCTTATCCGCGATATGGGCTTGTTGAATTCGCAGTGGGGCGTTGTGATCGTGCTGGCATCCGGCCTGTCTATGCCGGTGTTCCTGCTGACGACGTTCTTCGAGAAGCTGCCGGCCGATCTATACGAATCGGCGAAGATCGACGGCGCCGGAGAGTGGACGACTTTCCTGCGGGTCATGTTCCCGTTGGCCAGCCCCGTCATCTTCAGCATCTGCATCATTATGTCGGTGCAAATCTGGAACCAGTTTTTCGTACCGCTCATCATGCTCCAGAGCGAGGCGAAGAAGACGATTCCGCTGATGATCATGAAGTTTACGAACAACCTGATGTACAACATCGATCTGGCGATGGTCGGCTCCGTAATGGCGACTGTTCCGATTCTCATACTGTTTTTTATTTTCTCGGGGAGAGTGCTCGACGGAGTCGCTTCCGGCGGCATTAAGGGCTGACGATAGAATATTCGCTTGAGGATGAGGATGGGGGAGAAAGCGTTGAATGAACGATTGCAGGTACAGCGGCTAAGAACGGAATACTTGGATAACCCTCTGGGCATCGATGCGACCGAGCCTCGCTTCGGATGGGTCGTCGTCTCGTCAAGACGCGGTGCGGCTCAGTCCGCCTATCGGGTGCTGGCCGCTTCCAGACCGGAACTGCTGGACGGGAATTCGGGCGATTTGTGGGACAGCGGCAAGGTGAGCTCGTCGGAATCTCAGCATATCGTCTATGCGGGCCAAGCGCTGACCTCGGAAGCCCGAGTGTTCTGGAAGGTGAACGTGTG
Source organism: Cohnella boryungensis (assembly GCF_042651945.1). Lineage (NCBI taxonomy): Bacteria > Bacillati > Bacillota > Bacilli > Caryophanales > Paenibacillaceae > Cohnella > Cohnella boryungensis. Next base: position 78,112 of record NZ_JBHSED010000046.1, read on the forward strand.
GGACGAGGACGGCAGGGAAAGCGGGTGGAGCGAGCCCGCTTCCTTCACGATCGGCTTGCTGGAGAGATGCAACTGGCAAGGGCTCTGGATCGGCTGGAGCAACGACGACAAGCCGACAAGGGAGCAGCCGAAGCCGAACATTTACTTGCGCAGGGAGTTTGCCGTCAAGGCCGGGGTCAAGCGCGCGACCGTCTACGCTACGGCGCTCGGCTTGTACCAGCTCTATTTGAACGGGCAGCGCGTCGGCAACGATGTTTTCTCGCCGGAATGGACGGATTACCATGTCCGGGTGCAGTATCAAACCTACGATGTTACGGCCATGCTGCGCGAGGGAGTCAATGCGGCGGGGACCATTCTAAGCCATGGCTGGTATTGCGGTTATATCGGAATGTTCGGCTATCAGAAATACGGGATGAATCCGGCTTTTCTGATGCAATTGAATCTGGAGTATGAGGACGGCACGAAGGAAAGCCTGGTGACGGACGGACAATGGCAAGTCTCCTTCGGCGCGATCGTCCGCTCGGATCTGCAGATGGGCGAGACGGTTGACGCCCGCAAGGAGATGCCGGGCTGGAACGAGCCGGCGTTCATGGCGACAAGCTGGGTGCCGGCCGACATTCTGTACGATTACCGGGGATGGCTTGTCGCGCAAATGTCGCGGACGATCCGCGTGACGGAGGAGCTTCCTCCGGTGGAAATCCGCATGCGGCCCGACGGCGTGACCCTCATCGATTTCGGACAAAATTTCGCGGGCTGGATGCGGATAGCCTTGACGGGTGAGCCGGGGGCGGAGATCACCTTCCGGTACGCCGAGGTTCTGGACGAGCAGGGGAATCTGTATACCGACAATCTTCGTCTGGCCAGACAGTGCGATACTTATATTTGCAAGGGCGGCGGCCTGGAGACGTTCGAGCCGAGCTTCACCTATCACGGCTTCCGATATGTGGAGATCAGCGGCGGGATGGCGTCCTTCGGCGACGTGGCGGGCATTGTCGTGCATTCCGATCTGCCCGAGACGGGCAAGCTGGAAACGTCGAGCGCTCTCGTCAACCGGCTCATCCAAAATATTCGCTGGACGCAGCGCGCCAACTTCATGAGCGTGCCGACCGACTGCCCGCAGCGGGACGAGCGCCATGGCTGGACGGGAGACGCGCAGATTTTCTCGGGAACGGCGGCTTACAATATGGACGTCTCCGCGTTTTTCGCGAAATGGCTTGTCGACCTGGAGGATGCGCAGCGTCCGACGGGCGCGTTCACCGACTTCGCGCCGTTCGTCTTCGGGCCGAAGACGGAGTACGGCAACGATTTCACCTATTCTCATACCGGATCGGCGGGGTGGGCCGATGCGCCGATTATCGTGGCTTGGAAAATGTACGAAACCTACGGCGACAAGCATATCCTACGCAAGCATTACGAAGCGTTCAAACGATGGGTCGAGTTCAACCGCAAGCAGCAGCCGGACGGAATCCGGCAGGATATCCCGCAGTACGGCGACTGGCTCTCGGTGAATGAGCGGCCGTTCGAGGAGGTCGTCGCGGAATTCGGACGCATGGTCAGTCACTATTCCACGACTCCGTATGACGTGTACTCTACGGCCTATATGGCGAATAACGCCAAAATCCTGTCGGATATCGCCGAGGTGCTGGGCGAGGAAGAGGATCGGGATGCCTATAGGGAGCTGTTCCGGCATATTCGCAGCGCCTATGCCGCCAGGTTCGTGACCGAGGAAGGCTGCATCAAGGGAGATACCCAGACGTCTTACGCGATGGCGCTGGAGATGGACTTGCTGCCCGAGGCTCTTCGTCCGGCGGTCGTAAAGAGGCTGGTCGGAAAAATCAGGGAAGCGGGCGATATGGCGACGACGGGCTTCCACGGCACGATGTTCCTGATGAAGGTGCTTACGGACGAAGGGTATTCGGAGCTGGCCTACAAGCTGATGCTCAGAGAGGCCTATCCTTCCTGGCTATATTCCGTCAATCAAGGGGCTACGACGATCTGGGAACGATGGGACGGCTGGACGAAGGAGAAGGGCTTCCAGCGCGCAGGCATGAATTCGTTCTGCCACTATGCCTTCGGCTCCATCGGGGAGTGGCTGTATCGTAACGTCGGCGGCATTGACCGCGATCCATCGGAGGCCGGTTACCGGAAGCTGCGAATCCGCCCCCGCGTCGACGGCGGCATTTCCTCGGCACGCAGCAGCTACGACAGCATGTACGGGGAGGTCGTCACGGCCTGGGCGCTTCTGGGAGGCCGCTTCACCCTGGAGCTGACGGTGCCCGCCAACGTCTCGGCTGTTGTCTATATCCCGGCGTTGGAGCCTTCGGAAGTGCGCGAGGGAGACGTCGTTCTTGCGGTAGCGTCCGGCGTAGAGGAGATAGGCCGCGAAGGGGATTGCGTAATCTGTCTCGTCCGCTCGGGCACGTATCGGTTTTCGTCCCAGGTTATCCAATAGCTCGTTGTCCGGCAAGCTGTCCCCGTGTCATAATAACAGGGACAGCTTTGGTTCGTTTAAAAGGGGCATTCAAGGAGGAAACGGCTGCATGGTCACGGCGATTATTCTGGCGGGAGGACAAGGGCGGCGCATGGGCGGGGCGAACAAGGCGTTGCTCAGGCTCGGTGAACAGACGTTTCTGGAGCGGCAGCTGGCTGCTGCGGCATCGTGGAGCGACGAGGTTGTTATCGTCTATAACGGCGCCGCCAGCACGCTGCTTCCCGCAGGCTGCGCTCACGTCTCTGTCGTTCCCGATATATACAGAGGCGCGGGTCCTCTTGCAGGCCTGCATGCAGGTCTGGCTGCCGCCTCCAACGAGGCGGCCTGGGTGCTGGGCTGCGATCAGCCGTTTGCCGACGCGGCTGCGGCAAGGCTGCTGCTGGAAGAAATGAGCGGCTTCGAATGCGATGCGGCGCTGCCGGTATTGGGCGACCGCGTTCAGCCGCTTCATGGCGTGTATCGCAGGAAGGCGCACAAGATTGCCGAGCGGCTGCTGCGGCAGGGAGAGCGCAGATTGACGGCACTGCTGGACCATATCTCATGGCGGAGGGTCGAGGAGGGGATATTCGCCGCGCGAGGCATCCATCCTTCGTTCGCCTCGGACGTGGATACGCCGGAGCAGCATGAGGAAGCTCTGGATCGGTATGGGCGAGAAGGAGGGAGGAAAAGCGATGCAATCTCAGGCTAGCGAAGACCGGTTTCGCCGCCGCGCTCTCCAGCCGGAGGAAGCCCTTAAAGCGATTCTGGGACATGTCAAGCCGCTGGTCTCCGAGACCGTCGGGCTTCTGGAGAGCTGGGGAAGACGGCTGGCCGAGCCGCTGGCCGCTCCGCATCCGTTCCCGCCGTTCCGCCGCTCCGGGATGGACGGCTATGCCGTGATCGCGGCCGATCTGGCGGAGGCTTCCTCCGCCAGCCCGGTGACGCTGGAGGTGCTGGAGGAGCTGCCCGGCGGGGTTGCTCCGCGCCGGGCGATTCGCAGCGGACAAGCGTCGCGAATCATGACGGGAGGCATGGTGCCGGAGGGCGCCGATGCCGTGGTTATGCTGGAGATGACCGCGACGTCCGGGGCAGGAGACCGATCGTTCGTGACGATCGGGAAGAGCGTGGCCGCAGGGCTTAATCTTGCCGACATCGGCAGCGAGATTGCCGAGGGCGCTGCGCTGATACAGCCGGGCTGCGCGATTGGACCGGGCGAGAGCGCCCTGCTTGCCGCATGCGGCAGCGCGTGCGTCGCCGTCGCGAAGAGACCGCGCGTAGCGGTGCTGTCCACGGGCAGCGAGCTGCTGGAGGTGGAGGAGGCGCTGGCTCCCGCCAAAATCCGCAACAGCAACGCGCCTATGCTGGCCGCGCTGCTCAGGGAAGCCGGCGCTCTTCCGGAGCTGTTGGGCAAGGTGCCCGATGACAAAGGCGAAGCGGAGAGTCTTATCCGTGAAAGCATGGAGCGCTGCGACCTGGTGGTCACGACCGGCGGCGTGTCGGTAGGGGATTATGATATTATGGCGGATCTCGTGGCGGAGTCCGGGCAACTGCTCTTCAACAAGGTCGCCATGCGTCCGGGCAGCCCGACCTCTGCGGCGCTGATCGGAGGCAAGCCGCTGATCGCCTTGTCCGGCAATCCCAGCGCCTGTTTCGTCGGGTTCCATTTGTTCGTTCGCCCCGCCTTGCTGGCGATGCAGTCGGCGCGATCCTGTCTCCCCGGCAGCTTTCAGGCGTTCATCAGCGTGCCGTACCCGAAGACGAATGCCTACCGGAGGTACCTGCGCGGCTATACGGAGCTGCGGGACGGACGCGTCTGGGTAACGCCGACCGGGAAGGATCAATCCTCCCTGATGACGACGATCGCTGGCGCGGACTGCCTGATCGAAATCCCCGCAGCGAAGCATGGCGTGGAAGCCGGTCAGCTGCTTACGGCATGGCGGCTGGGCCGCGGCGAATGACGAAGCCTAGATCGGCGATTTCCGCCAGCGCGTTCTGAGCCAGTAGACGCTATAGACGACAAACACTTGCAGGAGCACGTTGGAGATTTCCCAGAAGGCCCACGGCGGAGACAGGCTGTTGAAAACAACCGTGTTCGGCGTCAACACGTAGGCATAGCCAAAAACCATCAGGAACATCGGAACAACAAGGGTCCGATATTCCCGAAGACCAAAGAGCTGCTGCAAGCCTCTGCAAACGATATGCAGCGTAATCGCGCACTTGTAAAAGGTAGACGTGAGGTAGCTGATGACCAGAATCACTTCGAGCCGTTGTAGGAAATTGCCGATGTTGATCTTCTTGGCGAGGGTGTAGGTAGCATAGAAATGATTGGCGGTCATGTAAGAACCGAGAACGAGAATGGACATCAGAATGACCAGCAGAATCGCGATGCCCGACAGGACAGTCGAGTACAGATATTCCTTGATCGCGCCGCGTTTGTTCTCGACATAAGGGAACAGCATCAGCAGTGTCGTGAGCTGGCAGAACGGAAAAGCGATGACCAGGAGAGCTCCGCCGAATAGCTTGCCGGGGGTATGGTTCAGAATAGGCTGCAGATTGGAGGAAGTGACCTCTGGGAATAAAAGCACGATAAATATACTGAACATGACCACGAACAGCAGATAGAAAACCTGTGCGGCCCGAGCGATTACGCTATACCCCGTATAGACCGCAATCATCACGACGGCGCTGAAGAAGAACATGATGACGCGCATTGGAGTTTCGGTCATCATCTGCACGGTAATGAATTCGCCGATCACCCGCACTTGCGCCGAAGCGTTGTTGAAGACGAGATAGAGGAAGAACAAGGAAAAAACACCCCCGACGTATTTCCCCAACACCTTCCGGTTAATGTGTATCAGCGATAACCCGCGGAATTTCGAAGCGAACAGAAAGATAAGCGAAGCCAGCCCGATACCGATCACAATTCCGATCATTGCGGATATCCAGGCGTCCTCCTGAACGACGGCCGTCGTCGTTGTCGGCAGGAACCACATGATATCCCCGAGAAGGAAGAAGGTAATGATGACCTTCATTTGCTTGACGGTAATGTTTGCTTGTCGCGTCATAACGGCTTCCTTCCCCTCGCTTGTTTGCTTTCGATTTTATTGAATAAATAGCCTGACCAACGGCTTGAAGACGATCCCCAGCCACAGAACCGGACTGGGCAGGCGAACCAGGTTCAGGCAGCACCAGGAGAAATAGGCTCCTGTCAGCATAAGAACAAGATAGGCGGCTATATCCGCGTAGTGCTTCTGGCGGAAGAGCGGCGGGAGCTGGCGAACGGCGGCGATCGCAACGCCGATTGCAATATAGATCAGATTAGCCATGCGATCACTCCTTGATATCCTTGATGAAGGAGTGGTTGGTCGTTCCGATCTTGTGGATCAGCACTCGGGCCTTCACCTCGACCTTAAGCGTGCGAAGACGCTGAGGCCAATCGTGCTTTACCTTTTCCCAGACCCGGGGATGAGATTGATAGAGCGCCTGTCCGAAGCCGAACACATCGAAATCGTACGTTGTCCGCACGTGTTCGATCGTATCCTCGACAATCTTGATCAGCTTTTTCTCCGAGGCTTTCTCCAGCATGCGGATGGTGTCCGGATTGGTCAGGTCGATCGCGCATTCCACGTCGGATACGGCGGAGACATTGGTAATCTTCAAGCGGATAACCGGCTCGCCGTTAACGACATCCGCATGCATGACGGTATGGTTTCGCAGCGTTTCGAGCCCGACGTAGCCGCCTTCCGGACAGACCACGTGACCTCCGGAGCTACGGACGTTGTTCTTGATGTAGTTATAGCCCCTGCTTTCATTCTCATCCAGCCAACCCTTCAATTTATCCTGCTTGAACACGGCCAGCATATTAAACCTCGTTCGCGCCTTGGGCTCGATTTGCTGAATATTGGTAATGCGCTCTCCTTCGCGGGAATTGCCCTCTATGGTAACGCCGGTCAGCACCGGACTTTGTCCTTCCGCGACAAGCTGATTAATGATCTTGTCGATGGTCACGGTCGTTGTCGGGGACCAGGCCTTCGCGGAGGTGTCGAGCGAGTAGAACAGCTTCTCCGCCGGGATTTTCTCCAAGGAGGTCAGCGTCTCAAGCACTTGGACGGCAGGCGTATTTCTCGCGATCATCAGGTAGAAGTCGGTCCGGGCTTCCGGATTGCGGGAAAATAAATCAAGCACATCGGCAATGCCGGCGCGGGCGACGGCCTCGCTGATAATGACGACTCGAATATGCGCGGAGTATATCTTACGCGGGCTCGTCTCGGTCAGCTTGCGGAACGCCTCGAAGATCGTCGGCGCCGTCGCCTTAAACAAGGTGACCGGCGATCGTGTGCTGCTGCCCATTCTCGAAGAGACTTCGCCGGGGATGACGACCTGCACGGCAATGCTGTATTCGTTGCCCGTCCTGTCTATCGAGGTGCCGAGCTGAATCCCGAGCTGATCCAGCTCGCGCCGATTCCAGCAGCCGCCGAGCGCGGCTGCGACGACGCCTAGCAGCAGGCAGAGCGAGAGGCGGCGGATGAAGGGGGACATAGCTGGCACCTCCTGGCGGTTAATTGGGTTCCGGCCGTTGACGCACCGGATCGGCCCTTCCCGTGACGCGGGGCCTCTTCAGCATTCTCTTCCAGCTCAGTCGCACCAGCCCGTCCTTCTGGTCGTCCCAGTTGAAGGGGGAGAACGATTGCATGTAGGGAACGCCGAACGATTCGATGGAGCACAGATGCAGGACGAGCAGTAGGGTGCCCATCAGAATGCCGAACAGGCCGAAGGAGGCGGCCAGCCCCATCAGCAGGAATCGGATCATCCGAACGGAGATGGACATATTGACGGCGGGAATGACAAAGCTGGAGATGGCTGTAATCGACACGATGATGACCATGGCTGCCGACACGATACCCGCGTCTACCGCCGCTTGCCCGATGACTAGCGTTCCTACGATCGAGACGGCTTGTCCAACGTTTTTCGGCATGCGCACGCCGGCCTCGCGCAAAATCTCGAACGTGATTTCCATGAGCAGCGCTTCGACGAAAGCGGGGAAGGGCACGCCCTCCCGCTGCGCGGCCAGATTAATGAGCAGTCCGGTGGGCAGCATTTCCTGATGGAACGTGGTGATGGCGATATAGGCGGAAGGCGCAAGCATGGCGATCAGGAACGAAACGTATCGGAGAATCCGCAGCAGAGAGCTGCTGTCGGAGCGCTGGTAATAATCCTCTGCCGATTGGAAAAATTGAATGAACAATCCCGGAACGAGCAGCACGAAGGGAGTTCCGTCAACCAGAATGGCGACCTTGCCCTCCAGCAATCCGGCGGCGACCGTATCCGGCCTCTCGGAATTGTAGATCGTAGGGAAAGTCCAGCGGTATGATGTCAAGTCCCTGAATTGAGCGATTTGGAAATTTTCTTGAGCAGAAAGCGTGCGAGTCAGGGAAAAAGGGCGCATCAAACCAA
>NZ_JBHSED010000047.1:0-1678 GCF_042651945.1 Cohnella boryungensis
AGGATGAAGCGGATGCCGCAGAATGGGCGAAGGCAAGCATCGCCGCGAGCGTGAGCGCAGGCATCCTGACGGGCAGAACGGAGACGACGCTGGCGCCGAAGGCGTACATGACGCGGGCGGAAACGGCGACGCTCATGAGCCGACTGCTGGAACGTTCGGGATTGATCTAAACAACACGAAGGAGTGAGAGCAATGATGAAAAAAATCGCGGTATGGGCATTGGCCATACTGCTTATCAGCAGCTTGTCAGGCTTCCAATCTTCCTACGTTCATGCCGCTCCCCATGTATTCCCGGGCGGCGACGGATCGGTGAACGATCCGTACCAGGTCGCATCGGCGGAAGACTTGGACGCGATTCGTAATTACCTGACTTCGCATTTCAAGCTGACCGCGGATATCGATTTAACCGATTATTTGTCCGCAAGCGGCTCAGGCCACAATGGAGGAAAGGGCTGGGCTCCGATCGGATCGACGAGCGAACCGTTTCAAGGAACATTGGACGGAGACGGACATATTATTTCCAATCTGTACATCGATCGAGGAACTGAAAACAATGTCGGGCTTTTCGCTAACACTTATGGTTATGCCGTATTGAAAAATATCGGCATTCAGAATGCGTCCGTTAAGGGCAACATCGTCGTTGGAGCGTTGACGGGGCGTAACAATGGAGTCATCTCCAACGCCTTTTCGACCGGAGTGGTTTCCGGTACTTACAATATAGGAGGCTTGGCGGGCAACAACGATTTGGTGATCAAAAACAGCTTTAGCACCGCAACGGTCAACAGCTCGGGGGTTGCCGGCGGACTTGTCGGAAGTCTAGCTGCTGATGCGAGCATCGAGTTATCGTTTGCCGCGGGAATAGTCAATGGGGACTTCACGGTCGGCGGAATTGTCGGGAACAAGAGCTCCTCATCCATCATTTCGGATTCTTTCTATGATATGGACACGAGCGGGATGAACGACACGGGCAAAGGAGATGGACGAACCGCCGCGCAGATGAAGCAGTCCTCTACGTATATCGGCTGGGACTTCGACAACGTGTGGCAGATCAAGGAAGGAACCAGCTATCCGAGCTTGCGAGTATTCGGCAGCGTCGCATATCCGCCCGACGCGTCGCAATTGCAATCGGCAGTGGCGGGAGACGCGTCGGTTACGCTGACGTGGTCGGGCGTTCCCGGAGCCGCAGAATACAGGGTGTATCAAAGATCAGCTTCAGGATCGTACGGCAGCGATTACACGACCGTAACCGAGCCCTCTTACACGGCAGCTTCATTGACGAACGGCACACGTTATTATTTTGTGGTTACGGCGGTCAACGAAGACGGAGAGAGCGCGCCATCCAACGAAATGAACGCGATGCCGCAGGTGCCGGCGCCGGGGGCGCCGGTCCTGCAGTCGGCAACGCCGGGAGACGGGAAGGTACAGCTAAGCTGGACGCCTGTGCCGGGAGCGGTAGACTACCAGGTGTTCCATAGCGAAGCCTCCGGTACGTACGGAAACGCTTCGGCTACCGTGACGGGCTCGGTCTATGAACTGACCGGGTTGACGAACGGCACGACGTATTACTTTATCGTGAAGGCGACCAACCCAGGCGGAGACAGCGCCGCCTCCAACGAGGTGAGCGCCAAGCCGGCTGCGCCTTCGTCGAACAATTCGGGCGGAGGAGGAGGCCCATCGG
>NZ_JBHSED010000047.1:1855-2324 GCF_042651945.1 Cohnella boryungensis
CATGGCGGACAAGCAGGCGGTTATCGAGCTGCGCACCGACCGTGGCGTCTATACGCTGCCTGCGCAGGAGGTCATCGCTCAGTTGAGCGGCGGAACGAAGCTGGAAGAAGTCAAGGTACAGGTGGTCGTTTCCGAGGCATTGTCGCAGACGAGCGCATTGCTGGAGCGCGCGGCGGAGAAGGGACGGTTCAAGGTGGCCGAGGCGCCGCTTGAATTCACCGTAAGGGTCCAGTCCGGCGACCGGACGACTGAGATCGCCCGATTCAACGGCTATGTTGCGCGGTCGCTGACTATTCCTGAAGGCACAGGGGCCATTACGACCGGAATCGTGCTGGAAGCGGACGGCAGCATCCGGCATGTGCCGACGAAGATCGTCGTGCGCGACGGACGGTACTACGCCACGATCAACAGCTTGACCAACAGCACGTACGCGCTCGTGCGGCACGAGAAGACGTTCGCCGATATCGGC
>NZ_JBHSED010000048.1:0-1286 GCF_042651945.1 Cohnella boryungensis
GGAGTTTATTTTCGGCTGTACCGTTCGTTGTACATCTTCTCAAACGCCGCCTTCGTATCTGTATCCACGAAGCCCCTAATCGCTCTGCCGCACCATTTCTCGTTGTAGTCGAGGGCTTGGAGGTAGATGATCTTCTCCGCAGATTCTATGTTCGTGAGGCTATTCATCGGCTTGAGGCGTTTGCGTAGCTCCTTGTTCATCCGCTCGATTGGATTTGTGGTGTAGATCGCTGACCACGTTAAAGGCGGATACTTATAAAAGGTCAGGAGGGTCGGGAGTTGCTCTTCCCATGACTTAATTTCCTTCGGGTACTGCTTGCGCCACTTGTCTTTGAAGCCGTCGAATACGGCTCGAGCGACGTCTGGGTCAATAGCCGTGTACACTTGCTTCAACTCGTCTAGAAACTCGGTTTTATCCGTCGTGCGAATCTTAGGGAATGTCGCACGTACCTTGTGAACGACACAGTGTTGCACATCGGCCATCGGGTAGATCTCACGGAAGGCTTCCTCTAGCCCCGGCAAGCCGTCAAATACGCCAAGCAACACGTCCGTAGCGCCACGCTGCTTGAGGTCCTTGAGCACCTCGCGCCAGCCGTTAGAGCTCTCGTGACCACCGACATAGAAGCCGAGGATTTGACGGGTCCCTTTCTCGTCGATGCCCATCGCCAAGTACACGGCTTCGCTACTTACCGTGTTGCGCTTAAGCTTCACATAAGAGACCGTCAAGGTAGATCACGGAATAACGCTTCTCTAGCGGGCGTTTCTGCCACTGCTCAATGTCCTCCATGACGGTCTGCGTGATGTTGCTGATGGTCGTAGGTGAGTACTGTGAACCAAACATACTCTCGACGAACTTAGCCACTTCTCGCGTGCTCATGCCGCCTTTGTACATGTGAATGATTGCTTCCTCCAGCCAGCCTTCACGACGCTGATACGGCTGGAACAACCGTGTTTGGAACTGAGCTTTGCGGTCGCGTGGCACTTGCAATGCTTGAATGGTTCCATAGCGTGTTTGATAGGAGCGCTTGTAGTTGCCGTTAAGCGTCGTGCGTGATCCCTGGTGTTCATTTTGGATGTAATTTTTGATTTCTTCGCGCAGCAGCAGTTCTAGTTTGTCCTGTAGCAGCTTAGTTACAGCATTTTCAAGTAGATCATTAAACGCATTTTCGGGTATAGTAGTCATCGAGTAGGGCTCCTTCTTGGTGGTGTCGCAATCCCGAGGATACCCTACTTTTTTGTGTTCTGGTAAGACTCCAGATGTTGGTACACAGACTATTTTACGTCGCC
>NZ_JBHSED010000049.1:0-9673 GCF_042651945.1 Cohnella boryungensis
AGGAGCGATTCGCTGGAAATTTCAAAAGTTCCTTTCCAGCCCCTCGGGGACTGGAAACTGACTTAAAGATGCTTTCAAAAGATACTATACGAGGAGAGAATACTTTGGATAAGCCGATTATTACCGCGCCTGGAGATGGCGTCCTATAAGATTTGGATGAAGCCGAAGGTCAATTGATCATGATGAACCGCGACTTTTCGGGGTGTGCGGTAGCCACGTTTTCAAAACGAATGAACGATAACACGATCGGCACAATCACGATCGAAGGCAAACAACTGAAAAAAGCATTCATTTATAACTTTTCACTGGGTCGCAATGTTCAGCTGTTGGGAATTCCAGTGCGCGGAGTAGTCAACGAATACGACAAATCTTACACCGCGCTGGTCGAGGGATTCGTGGATGCTGACGGAATGATAATGGATCGATCCTCAGGAAATCACGATTCGGACGATGCCGAAGAAAAATCCCGTTCCGGGTTACGAAGAACGAGACAAAGTCGCGTTGGAAGCGGCCAGAGAAGGGATCGTCCTACTGAAGAACGAAGGGAACGTTCTTCCGCTCAAAAAGGGTGAAACGCTCAATGTTTTCGGAAAAGCCTTGTTGCAATTCCGTCTCGGTGCGTTAGGGGCAGGCAAAATCAACCCGCGATATTCCGTTGGTTTCTTGAGAGCCATAGAAGAATACAGCGATTTTTCGCTCAATACCGAGGTGACGGAACTCTATCTTTCGGATTCGGATGTAAGTCCATCGGATGAATTGTTGGAAAGTGCTTATAAACAATCCGATACGGCGATTATCATGCTTAGCCGCCCTTCGGGCGAGAACATCGACAATCGTCCGATTCCGGGAGAATTTTATTTATCCGAAGAAGAGGAGCAGATGATTCGGGCCGTGTCCCGTAAGTTCGACAAGACGGTTGCGATCGTAAACAGCGGCTATCCGATCGATGTCAGATGGGTTGAGAAATATAACATTAAAGGGCTCGTTATCTGCGGTTTTGTTGGCATGCTTGGGGGGCAGGCGCTTGTCGAAATTATTGACGGCCGGGTTAATCCTTCCGCGAAGCTTCCGGATACATGGAGTCTGGATTATTACGATATTCCCGCCAGCAGGAACTTCTATAATGCGACGCTGGGAATGCCCGTCTTGGATACGGATGTCCCCTATTTCGCCGATACCTATTATGAAGAAGATATATATGTCGGTTATCGCTATTTCGAGACGTTCGGGCAACAAGTCGCATATCCGTTTGGATATGGGTTAAGTTACACGACCTTCTCGGTAAAACCGACATTCTTTACATTTGAATCCAATAAGGTGCGACTTGCCGTCGAAGTTGCGAATACGGGTTCGGTTGCAGGCAAGGAGGTCGTTCAGGTATATGTGGAAGAGCCGGACGGCCTGCTGGAGAAGCCGGTGCGAAAATTGGTCGGTTTCGCGAAAACCGGATCGCTAGAGCCAGGTCACAAGCAGGCTCTGGAATTTGAAGTAAACGAAGATCAGCTTGCATCGTATCACACGGAGAGCGCCTCTTGGATCATGGAACAGGGGACGTACACCTTTTTTGCGGGAACGTCCGTCAAGCAAGTCGTGCAAGCTGGGAGCTTTGCGCTAGAAGGACTACGGACGATTCGAATCGTCTCGAATCTAATGAGCCCGCCCATGCCTATACGCACGTTGTCCAAGCGTGATCCGGCAGGGACTTTTCCGACAGGTGAACAGTCGGGAATCAAACCGAGTGTCACCGAACTGACCCCTAAAGTAAAACGCGCTAAATCAATGATAGAAGGGCCTATTCAGGCAGATATCCCCGCCAGGTTGATCAAATACGGCGAAGTGGTGGACAATCCGGTATTGCTCGATTCGTTCGTTAAGCAACTTACCGTAGGGGAGTTAGCGAGGCTGTCGGTTTGCAAAGCCGCCGGGTGGGGGATGACGGAAATCGGCGAGGCCGGACGTCTATATACGCTCGATAAATACGAGATGGAAGAATTTGTCGTGGCCGACGGGAATAGCGGCGTTAATGTCAAGCAACCGAATATCGGAATGCCGTGCAGCGCTACCGTCTGCGCATCGTTCAACACCCGACTCGCATACGAGGTGGGCAAGGTTATTGCCGAAGAAGCTATCGACAACGGCATCCATTTGATTCTGGCGCCGGGAATGAACATTCATCGGAATCCTTTGAACGGCAGACATCCGGAATATTTCTCAGAAGATCCCTACCTTGCGGGTGTCATGGCGGGCCATCACAGCAAAGGTCTTGAAGAAAACGGAGTTTCCAGCTGTTTGAAGCATACGGTAGCGAACAACTGCGAGACGGTTCGCAAGCGAAACCACAGCCTTATGACCGAGCGAGCCTTGCGTGAGATCTACTTGAAGACATATGAAGTGGCCATTCAGGTGCATAAACCCGATTCGATCATGACGGCTTACAACGCCTGCAACGGCGCCTTCACCGCAGCCGACGAAGAGATGATTCATGGCGTAATTCGTTCGGAATTCGGGTTCGACGGATACGTCATGACGGACTGGAATTCCTATGATACCGTGGACGTGGCAGAGGCCGTGGCAGCCGGGAATTGCTGGATGACGCCCGGATCTCCCGACGACACTTACGTAACGCCGATCGTAGAAGGCGTTCAGGATGGCAGAATCGACAGAACCCGATTGGAGAACAACGTGAAGCATCTGTTAAAGGTGGCCATTAAGAGAGCAAGCAATAGCCGAAAGAATAACGGCTAAGGAGAGGAGCAAATCAGTATGGCACTTCGATTTCCGGAAGATTTCTTATGGGGGGCCTCGACGGCTGCCCATCAAGTTGAAGGGAATAATACGAATTCCGACTTTTGGTTGATGGAAAATTTGGAGGGATCCTTGTTCAAGGAGCGATCCGGCAGTGCTGTGGATCATTATCGGCTGTTCAAGGAAGATATTGCGCTGCTCTCCTCGTTCGGATTGAATTCATATAGGTTCTCCATCGAATGGGCGAGGATCGAGCCCGAAGAAGGGCAGTTTGATCGTGCTGCCATCGAGCATTATCGGGAGGTCCTGTTGGCTTGCAGAAACAATAACGTAACGCCTATAGTTACCTTGCACCATTTCTCAACGCCGCAATGGCTAATTCGCGAGGGTGGGTGGGAATCGCCTGAGACACCCGCTCGATTTGCGCGTTATTGCTCTCATGTCATGAAAGAGCTTGGCGAACTGATTCCTTATGTCTGTACAATCAATGAAGCGAATATTTCCATCGGAATCGCCAAGATCATAAAACGGCATCAATCCGGGGGATCCCAAGCGCAAGTCGGTATCAATACGGATAATATGAGCCAGATGCAAAAATATTTCATGGCATTAGGGCAAGCTTTCGGCGTTCATCCCCAACAGGTTCATTCATTCCTCGGCGCCCGTTCGGAGAAAGGGCTGGAAGTCATCTTCAAGTCGCACTTGGAGGCGAGAAGCGCGATTCGCCGGATTAGTCCGAATACTCAGATCGGATTAACTTTATCACTCTATGACATTCAATCGATTCCGGGCGGGGAAGAGCACGCAGCGCATGCTTGGCACGAGGAATTCCTTCAGTTCCTACCGTATATGGAGGACGATGACTTCTTCGGTCTTCAGAATTATACGCGTACGGTATATGGACCTGAGGGTCTTCTGCCGATTCCTGTGGAGGCGGAGAAGACTCAAATGGGGAACGAGTATTACCCAGAAGCGCTTGGAGCAGTCGTTCGTTTCGTCTCCAAGCATCTGGAGAAGCCGATCATGATCACGGAGAACGGAATCGCGACGGATAACGACGAGCGACGCATAGCGTTCGTAGATAGCGCCTTAAAAGGGGTACAAGCTTGTATCTCGGAAGGAATTCCGGTTATCGGTTATATGCATTGGTCTCTGCTCGATAACTTCGAATGGCAGCTGGGCTTCTCGAAGACGTTCGGGTTGATCGAAGTGGATCGAACGACGCAAGAACGCAAGCCTAAACCGAGCGCTTATCATCTCGGAAGTATCGCTAGGAATAACTCGATATAACAAGCCGGAAGCCGGATCCTAAGCAGGATTCGGCTTCTGAATTCTGACGGCGGAAAAGTCGTCAAAGCGTTATCAAAAAAGTCGTCAGACTGTTAGTTGCGGCATAGCGCATCCCTTATGATAAGGCTAGTCATTATTGTTTACGACAAGAGGAAGGGGAACGAATATGGCACAAGCCACCGCCACAAATGCAGGGCAGACCGTGAAGCACCAAATGAAAAAGAAGATCCAATATCGGAAATACGCACCGCTTCTGATCATGATGATTCCCGGTCTTCTCTATTTACTGATCAACAACTATCTCCCGATGTTCGGACTCGCCATCGCGTTCAAGAACGTGAACTTCGCGAAAGGGATCTTTCAGAGCGATTGGGTTGGGTTCGCCAACTTCGAGTATCTGTTCAAGACGTCCGATGCCTACATTATTACGCGAAACACAATTCTCTATAATATTGTGTTCATCGGGCTAGGCACGGTACTTTCGTTGGCTTGTGCGATTCTGCTGAACGAAATCAGGCACAAGAAGCTGCTGAAAGCGTACCAGAGCATTATCACGTTACCGCACTTGATCTCCATGGTCATCGTCAGTTATCTCGTATACGCCTTGTTAAGCCCGGATACGGGGTTCCTCAATAAGACGGTGCTTCCTTGGCTAGGCATCGAAGAGATTTCATGGTACACCGAAACGAAATACTGGCCTTGGATACTGACTATAGTCCATTTTTGGAAATCAGTCGGATATTCCAGCATCGTATACTTCGCGGCGTTGCTCGGAATCGATGAGGAGTATTACGAGGCTGCAAGGCTCGACGGGGCTAGCCGTTGGCAGCAAATCCGTAGAATCACCATCCCGATTCTAACGCCGGTGATTATTATGCTGACGCTGCTCAATGTGGGACGGATATTCTATTCCGACTTCGGATTGTTCTATCAGGTACCGATGAATTCCGGCGCCCTCTTCGAAACGACAGCTACGATCGATACCTATGTCTTCCGGGGACTTATGGGAAATAGCGATATTGGGATGTCCACCGCAGCGGGATTCTATCAATCCATTGTCGGCTTCATGCTTGTCATGCTGGCGAACTACATCGTAAGGCGTAGGAACAAAGATAACGCGCTGTTTTAAAAAAAATTTCTAGGAGGTGACCGACATGAAAAGCGAAAGTAGAGGATTAATCTGGTTTAGTCATATTTCCATGTTTTTGTTCGCCGCATTTTGCCTCATTCCGTTCGTGCTGCTTATCTCTGCATCGCTGACGGACCAGAATGCGATCACCGCGCATGGATATTCTTTCTTCCCGCGGGTGTTCAGTATGGAGGCTTACGACTATTTGTTACACAGAGGCGCGGATATCGCGCGGGCTTACGGGGTTACGGTATTCGTAACGGTCTTCGGTACGGTCGCCGGCTTAGCTCTTACGACGCTGCTGGCCTACCCGCTTTCCCGAAAAGAAACACCGCACCGGTATCTGATCATGTTCATCGTGTTCTTCACGATGCTATTCCATGGGGGACTCATCCCTTCATACCTGGTTTATACACAAATCTTCGATATCAAGAACACGATTTGGGCACTCGTCGTGCCGGGACTGCTCACGAACGGCTTTTATGTCATGATGATGCGAACATTCTTCCAGACGACAGTACCGCCGGCGCTAATCGAATCAGCGCAGTTGGATGGTGCAAGCGAGTACCGGACGCTATGGTCCGTCGTATTGCCGCTGTCGACGCCCGTTCTTGCGACGATCGGATTGTTCACTTGCATTATGTACTGGAACGACTGGCAGAACGGGATGATCTATATTACGAAACCCGACCTGTTCAGCGTTCAAAATCTACTGAACCGGATCATGCAGGATATCCAATTTATCAACACCAATATGAGTTCAAGCGCCGGCGACGCGATGCAGCAAATGCCGAGCGACTCGGTTAAGATGGCGATTGCCGTCATTGGCGTATTGCCGATTCTGGTGGCCTACCCGTTCTTCCAAAAGTATTTCATCAAAGGGATTATGATCGGTGCCGTCAAAGGATAAGACGATCGACACGAAAGTCCAAGCGCCGCAACCAGACACATAATGGTTGTGGCGCTTGGACTTAAGGTGCGTATATGATGGAGGAAAACCATTAAGGAGCCGGGAGCATGAATATTCGCGGATCGCTGTGGCAAAGAGGTTCCTTGCGGTTTAAGCTGATCTTGAGCGTGCTGGTCATGACGGGGCCGTTGGTAGGCATGCTGCTGTATAACAACTTTTACGCCATCGATGTCGTTCGCGGACAGGTCGCGGAATCGTATAAGAATATGTTGGCCCTATACATGGATCAAATCGACTCCGACTTGAACGACGTCGATGCGTATATGAACACCATGTCGGGAATATCGGGATTCGATCTTGTCTCCCTCGAACAAGCCGCATCGGATTCGGAGTATTACAGTTCGAAGGTGTATTTGTTCAACAAGTTTACTCGGGATATTTCGTTGTATGGTTCGCTCAGCTCGCTTTTCGTATACGTCGAGAACCGGGATGACTATATGGAAGTAAACAAATCCCAGACGCAATCCCTTGAGGAGAGAGACCGAATAAAGCTTTATCTCCTTGACCATATTCAATCCGGTGGGTTAACTCAAGGAATCTCGACGCAAAGATGGCATTATGCTCGAATCGGGCAAAACAAATATTTGTTTGATATTGTCCGAACAGGCAACGTGTATTTAGGCGGATGGGTGAGTACCGACCAGTTGCTGGATCCCCTTCAATCCCTTCAGATTGGAGAAGGGGGGACCGTCCTGCTTGCGAATGACTTGGGAGAACCGATAACGGACACGAAGCTCGTCGACGAGAACAAAATCCGTTTGGATGCAAGCGAAGGCGACTACTATTTGTCCGGATATGACCGGAAATATTTGATCGTCGATTCGGCTTCCATTAGAGGGAACTTTAAGCTGGTCGCCGTCATACCGGATCACCACATCCTGGATAAACTGCCGTACCTTCAAGGGATCGTGTGGATGATAACCGCAGCCTCCCTGCTCTTTATCCCGACCGGGCTGTATTCCATCAGCAAGGCGATTCTCGTTCCTCTAAATCGGGTCCTTCTTGCCATGAAGAAGGTTCGAAGCGGGGATTGGAGCAATCGGGTGGACTTGACTAGAGGCGGCTCGGAGGAGTTCAGAATCTTGGGGGAATCGTTCAACTCCATGATGACAGAAATCGAAACGCTTCGCGTCAATGTGTACGAAGAACAGCTGAACAAGCAGAAGGAAGAATTGCAGCGCCTGCAGCTTCAGGTTAATCCGCACTTTTTCCTGAATTCGCTGAACATCGTATATAATCTGGCAAAGGTCAAAAATAATGAATTGACCATGGAAATGACGCGGTATTTGATTCAGTATTTCCGTTACATGTTTAGAAGCAATACGACTTTCGTTCATTTGAAGGACGAACTGGAACATACCCGAAACTACTTGCGGATACAAAGCTTGCGCTTCCCGGATAAATTGACGTGGACACTTGACGTTCCGGATTTTTTGGGGGACATGCCGATTCCTCCCCTCGTCGTTCAGTCATTCGTCGAGAATTCGATCAAACACGCGGTGACGATGGACAAGCTCGTTCATATTTCCGTGCGGATCGATTTATTGGACGAAGACTCCGGAACCCGGGTCAACATCGCGATACAAGATACAGGATGCGGGTTCGGAGAGGAAGTTCTTCGAGACCTTCAGGCTGGCAAATGCGTCGCAAATGAACGAGGGGAGCATACCGGAGCTTGGAACGTTCAGCGACGGTTGAAGCTGCTGTACGGGGATACGGTATCGGTTCGTTTCGATAATCATCCTGAAAGCGGCGGCGCGGTCGTATCCATTATTCTTCCGATTAATCCTGCGGCGGAGGTAACTTCATGAGCTATCACTTGCTAATCGTCGATGATGAAATTCATGCCATCGAAGGCGTAAAAGCAGATCTGGATCTGCAGAAACTAAGGATTTCCGAGCTCTATACCGCCAACAATATCAGGCAGGCGAAAGAATGGTTCGAGAGCAAAACAATCGATATCCTGTTATGCGATATCGAGATGCCGCAAGGGAACGGCTTGGAATTGTTGTCCTGGGTGCGGGAACGAGCCCCGAATACGGTCACGATTTTCCTCACCAGCCATGCGGATTTCAAATATGCGAAGGAAGCGCTTACGCTGGGGAGCTTCGACTATTTGCTAAAGCCGGTGTTGGCCGAAGAGCTGGAGAACGTTATTCGAAAGGCTCAGGGCGTGATAGATAAGAATAGCGAGAACAACCGGAACGTGAAATTCCATCAATTGTGGCAGAAGCATCAATCGTTTATCATTGAACGTTTTTGGTTGGATCTGATCAACCATTCGATTCCTAGTTATCCCGCCGCGATTCGCGACCAGGTCGAGCAGCGCCATATTCCAGTTACGGAAGACTCAGTCTTCTTCCCGATCTTGATCTCTATTCAACGTTGGAACAAAGAGATGAAACGCAGAGATGAGAAAATATTGGAGTTCGCGCTTAAAAACTCGGCGGAAGAGATGCTCATCGGCAACCACGACAACGGGATCTGTTTTCTGTTGGATAGAGGGTTACTGCTCGTCATCTTGATGGCGGAAAGGGATTTCCCACAGGAGGGGGACAGGTTGAAGGAAGCCGCGGGTTTCTATGTGGAATCCTGTCATCGTTTTTTCTACTGTAATCTTTCCGTCTATATGGGACGATCGGTAGAGGCGCATGAGATCGCCGCTATGGTCGCGTTGTTGCGTGAGCGCGATCGGAATAACGTCGCGTTCTCCAATCGGGTCATGGATTTCGAACGTACGGAACAAGCGGATCATCCGATTCGGCTGCCTGAACTCAGCGCATTGTCCTCCTTGTTGAAAACCGGGACGAAGGAAGCCGTCAAGCACGAAGTGGAGAAATATCTCGACGATCTCGTTCGTAATCGTGAGATGGATGCAGAGATGCTGCATCAATTCAGTCAAGATTTCGTGCAGATTCTGTACACGTTCCTGAACGCAAAGGGCATCCAGGCCCATCAATTGTTCGGGGATGATCAATCTAGAAGCATATCGGAAATGGCAGGGCGCTCCGTTACCCATATGATGGCTTGGGTTCACCATGCCGTGAATAAAGCCATGAAACAGGCGGAGGAGGTCAAAGAAAATGATACCGTCGTCCAAACCATAAAACGATACATCTCGCTTAACTTGGATCAAGACATGTCTAGAGAGACCATCGCCGACCAGGTGTATCTGAATCCCGATTATTTGTCACGAATATTTAAAAAAGAGACAGGATTATCGATATCGGATTACGTCCTGACGGAACGAATCCATAAAGCTAGAGAACTGCTGCGGAAGACGAATATACCGGTCAGTTCCGTGGCATCGTCGGTGGGGTATACTAACTTTTCTCACTTCGCTAAAATCTTCAAAAAGTACGTCGGCATCGGACCGACAGAATTCCGCAATCAGTCCGGATGAAGAGAGGAAGAGGTTGTCGTTAAACGCGGCAGCCTCTTTTCGTATTATCAGGTCAGCCAGAGATTTCTGGTTGGCCTATTTTTGTGGTCGTTCTATGATGGCGGTAGCCGGGAGAACGTGGCTCTTTTTGGGGCTT
>NZ_JBHSED010000050.1:0-1916 GCF_042651945.1 Cohnella boryungensis
AAGGGGCTGTCCAATAAGCCCCAAAAATAAAAGTTGGGCGGGAAAACGTCATGTTTTCCGTCCAACTTTTTTGGTTCTTTTGTTTTTGCTGGAAAGTGGCGAGGCGGATGCCCGTCACCTTCAGTAGATTGTGGGCTAAAGCCACAATCCCAAACTCGGTGTGAACCTTTTCCAGCCCTCGCAAGGAGAATCGACGGAACGAGCGATTGCCCTTGATGTGACCGAACACGCTTTCTACCTCGACTTTACGCTGAGCATAGATTGCGGATTTCTCGTCATCCTCAAGGGCTTTTTTGGCTTTTGCTTTTAGCTCTTCCCAGATCGTGTTCCAGTGTACCTCGCGGTTTCCCTTGGCCTTGGTGCAGCTTGCTTTCAGTGGACAATCCCTGCAATCTTCACATTCATAAATCTTGAAGCTTTGCTCCAGACCAGAAGCGTTCTTCTTCGTCTGGTACTTCTTAAAGCGAACGTAACGGCCATTGGGGCAAACAAACCGATCATCGTGCGCTTCATACGTCCAGTTCGAGGCGTGCCGGATGTCCTTCTTGTAACGACGCGTTTTCTCGCTCATGTAGTTGCCATAGGGCATGAGAAAATCAAAGCGCGGCTCCTTTTCTTCGCCCACCGCATACAAATAATTCTCTTCGCTGCCATAGCCTGCATCGGCAATCACGGTTTTGGGCATGGGTAAAGAGGATGCTGCTAATTGCTCCATATGGGGGATGAAACAACGCGTATCTGTGGGGCGCTGATGCAGGCTGTAATACAAAACGAACTGGTTTTCCGTAGCCATTTGCACATTGTAGCCCGGCTTGAGCTGGCCATTTTTCATGTGGTCTTCCTTCATGCGCATAAACGTAGCATCTGGGTCGGTTTTGGAGTAGCTGTTGCGATCACCAAAGATGGCCTTTTGTTGCGCATACTTAGCCAATCGGGGAAGAAAATCCTCCCGAATTTGTTTCAGTGGCTGCTTCAACGCACTGCGCTTTTGGCGTAGCTCTTTCCTTTCTCCACTTCTGCTTGCCTGAGCGATCTGTTCAGTGAAGCCCTCAACCTTCTCCTCCAACACGGCCACTGCTTTTTCAAGCTGGCCGGGGAGTTCCTCTGTATCTAACGCCGTGTATTGGCCGGCTTCTTGTTGCGTGAGGGTATGAATATGTGCAAGGGTCGCCTGTACCTTTTCCTTGAGCTTCTCCTCGAAGCGCAGCGTGGATTTTTTCCACACAAACGAATACTTGTTCGCGTCAGCTTCGATTTTCGTGCCATCTAAAAAGTACTGCTCCATCGTAATGTAATTGTCTGCGATGAGCTTGTGAATCATCGTTTCAAACAACTCGTCCATGAACGCTTTCATGCGCACACCACGGAAGTCATTTAAGGTACGAAAGTCGGGCTGCTGCATCGCAGCCAGCCACATGGCCGGGATGTTTTCTTGCAGTAGTTTTTCGATACCGCGACAGGAGTAGACCTTTTGCGAGTAGCCGTAAAGGATCGCCTTGAGCATCATTTTCGGATGATAGGAGCTGCGGCCACCACCTATGTAATGAGCAAACAACTGCTGGTCAGGGATCGCTTCAATCATCTCATCGATGACACGAGCCACATGATGAGGCGAGATATACAGCTCCAAATCCAGAATCATTTGCGCCTGCTTGTTGTCATATGGCTTAAAGGTAGGAGGCAAAGTTCGTTTAGCTACCACGTTCTCTTCCATATCCCCTAGAGGAAGTGTCCGCTGCATGGTATACTGTTCGGTAGTAGTCGTTAGATTACGCAAAAAAATCGTCCTTTCCTAAATGGGTGTGTGGTAACTTCCATTTTACAAGAAAAGACGATTTTTTTTGCTCCTATTTTTAACATTCATTGAAAACGGGGCGTCCAGCAGTCAGCTTTGACTGGCTTTCTGGACAGCCCCT
>NZ_JBHSED010000051.1:0-2538 GCF_042651945.1 Cohnella boryungensis
ATTATACCAAAGGACAGTATAAATCTGGATGATTTTGTCGAATCTTCGAAGCATTACAAGTCAAGAACAGGGGGTGGGGGGAAGATCTTTAAATCAATTGATTAGCGCCGTAGGCGGAAGGTTTTAAGATCGTACCTGACGGTGACAACCAATGCCCTGAACCCGAACCAGATGGAAACAAACGGCTTGCCCGCTGTTGATTCACGAGCCGCAGGGCGGCTTACAGCCTTTCAAAGCGTTGGAGACAGGGATTCTATCCAACGGAAATGAAAGGCTGCAAGCCACTCCTGCGGAGGAATCAA
This sequence comes from Cohnella boryungensis, assembly GCF_042651945.1. Lineage (NCBI taxonomy): Bacteria > Bacillati > Bacillota > Bacilli > Caryophanales > Paenibacillaceae > Cohnella > Cohnella boryungensis. Next base: position 303 of record NZ_JBHSED010000051.1, read on the forward strand.
CTTGTGGGCAAGCCGTTTGCTCTAGCCATCAGGTTAGGGTTAGGTTCTTTATGCTGCTGCAAGGCTGGGGGTTAGGTTTTGCTGGCCCGGCGACAGCCGCGCCGTAGCCCAAACCTGATGGAAACAAACGGCTTGCCCGCTGTTGATTCATAGGCCGCAGGGCGGCTTACAGCTTTCCTAAAAGTTGGAGACAGTGATGCTGTCCAACGAAACGGAAAAGCTGCAAGCCACTTCGCGGGGGGAATCAACTTGTGGGCAAGCCGTTTTGCTCTGGCCATCAGGTTAGGGTTAGGTTCTTTATGTTGCCGCAAGGCTGGGGGTTAGATTTTAATAGCCGGGCGACAGCCGCGCCATGGCCCAAACCTGATGAAACAAAACGGCTTGCCCGCTGTTGATTCGTGAGCCGCAGGGCGGCTTACAGCCTTTCTAGACGTTGAGGACAGGGATTCTGTCCAACGAAAGAGAAAGGCTGCAAGCCACTCCTGCGGAGGGATCAACTAGTGGGCAAGCCGTTTGCTCTGGTCATCCGGTTAGGGTTAGGTTCTTTATGCTGCCGCAAGGCTGGGGTTAGGTTTTGCTGGCCCGGCGACAGCCGCGCCGAGCCCAAACCTGATGGAACAACCGGCTTGCCCGCTGTTGATTCGTTGGCCGCAGGGCGGCTTACAGCCTTTTTGGACGTTGGAGACAGAGATACTGTCCAACGATGGTGAAAGGCTGCAAGCCACTCCTGCGGGGGAATCAGCTTGTGGGTAAGCCGTTTGCTCTGGTCATCAGGTTAGGGATAGGTTCTTTATGCTGCCGCTAGGCGAACCATTATGTTTGTACATTCACTAATACGAGAACGGCGCAGTCGTATTACAAAGAAAAGACCGCATGGAGTGTGAACTGCATTGTGGTTTATACAAAATTATTACTGCTCGAGTCTAACCGATGTTCCTGTCTTGACGTCAATTTCAAATTTTTCTTCTGGTATGCCAAGTTCTTTTGTTGTATACAAAATATATCCCGATGAATTGTCCGTTGGCTCTAGCATGACCCAGTGATTTACCTTCTTTACCCCAAGTCCTACAATCTTTCTCGTCTGAATATCGACAGGAATGTGAGTTTCCGTTCCCGAGCCTGAATCTTTTAAGTACAGTCGAGCATGACTGTTCTTTTGGAATAAATTAATTAAGTCAATTCGGTATTCATATTTGTTGTCAGCAGTAACTTTTACTGTGTCGCTTTCAATCTTTTCGTTCGCCCAACCGTATTTGCTTACACTTTGGCTTAGTCCAACTGAGAGTGATATAGATACTACCAGTCCTATGAAAACCACAACGTACTGTCCTCCGCTCGTAGGAGTCCATCCTTTAATTATTAGGATAGTAAATAATCCAATTAACAAGAACGTGGGCACAGCAGCACTCCAAAATACGGTAGTTCCGATAATATCCATACCTCGTTGGAAATAAGCTGTTGAACCTAAAAGAAACCAAACAATCGATGAAGCACTAATTATTATTACTGCTATCAGCAGTAGCCGTAACCATATCTGCATATGCGCCCCCCCATTGAGATGTAGATTACTGTTACAATTTTAATATTGGCTCAATATACTTTTTCCAAATATCTATATTACTGTGCATACTTGAATGAGCTTGAATTTTAGTGCCTTTCTTCTCTGCATCTTTGGCACGTACGTTATCTGCACCTTTCATTTTACGTGAACCTGAAATCCCCAATATAATCTTCCACTTTGGGACTCCCAATTCTGTTTGAACAAAGTCCCTATTATTATACATATTAATATGTTGCCCGACCTCTGTTTTGAGTTTATATCCCCTGACTGGAGTTGCTATAGTTATTAAGGTTTCCACTTTCACGCCTTTCTCAGCCATCAAGTTAGTTAACATAATAGCCACATTCCCTCCGTGACTATGTCCCACTAATCTTATTGGCTCGTCAGGGTTTTCTAAATGCCATGCATACACCTGTTCTACAAAAGTATCAGCTGCATTAGAACGGGCATTATTGCTATCTTTACCCGTCCAATTTAATTTCTCACTTTCCTCGTTAAATAATTTCTCAGAATAATCCACAAAATCGTCGGTCCAAGTATTTCCGTCCGAGAAGGTACCATGAATAAGATACACTTTATGACCAGTTGGGTCGGTATAAATTAACGGATTGTTTTGAGCGTACGTATACAAATTCAACGTCAGCGGGTTATTCAGTTGGCCCTCATAGCTATCCT
>NZ_JBHSED010000052.1:0-545 GCF_042651945.1 Cohnella boryungensis
GCGACTGTTTAGCAAAAACACAGGTCTGTGCGAAGCCGTAAGGCGAAGTATACGGGCTGACGCCTGCCCGGTGCTGGAAGGTTAAGGGGAGTGGTTAGGGCTTAGCCCGAAGCTGTGAACCGAAGCCCCAGTAAACGGCGGCCGTAACTATAACGGTCCTAAGGTAGCGAAATTCCTTGTCAGGTAAATTCTGACCCGCACGAATGGCGTAACGACTTGGGCGCTGTCTCAACGAGAGATCCGGTGAAATTTTAGTACCTGTGAAGATGCAGGTTACCCGCGACGTGACGGAAAGACCCCATGGAGCTTTACTGTAGCTTGATATTGAACTTTGGTACGGTCTGTACAGGATAGGTGGGAGCCGAAGAAGTGGGAGCGCAAGCTTCCATGGAGGCGCCGTTGGGATACCACCCTGATCGTATCGGAGTTCTAACTCACTGCCCTGATCGGGCAGGAGGACCGTGTCAGGCGGACAGTTTGACTGGGGCGGTCGCCTCCTAAAAAGTAACGGAGGCGCTCTAAGGTTCCCTCAGCGCGGTTGGAAA
>NZ_JBHSED010000053.1:0-862 GCF_042651945.1 Cohnella boryungensis
ACTGCGTATTTCACAAGATCAGGATGCGCGCATCGGGCACAAGAGCGCGGATTCCTCGTTTTTTGGCTACAAGACGCATATCGCCATGACCGAGGAGCGAATCATTACAGCAGCCATTGTCACTACGGGCGAGAAAAGCGATGGAAAGCAACTACAGACACTTATTGAAAAAAGCAAGGCTGCCGGAGTAAAAGTGAATACGGTAATTGGAGATATGGCTTATTCTGAGAGGTATAACCTCGCGTATAGCAAGGAAAACGACATCGAACTAGTCTCCAAGCTAAACCCGCAAATCACTCATGGCGTGCGTAAGAAGGAAGAAGAATTTGAGTTCAATAAAGATGCAGGAATGTACGTATGCAAGGCAGGCCATATGGCGATTCGCAAAGCTAGACAAGGGAAAAAGGGAATTGGAGAAAACCAAAGCGACACTTACTTCTTTGACGTTGAGAAGTGCAAACGGTGTCCGATAAAAGAAGGATGTTACAAGGACGGAGCAAAGAAAAAGACATACTCTGTGACGATAAAATCCAGTGAACACATAGAGCAAATGGCGTTCCAGGAAAGTGTATATTTTAAAGAGAAGGCGAAAGAACGCTACAAAATAGAGGCGAAGAACAGTGAGTTAAAGCATAGGCACGGGTACGACATAGCGACGTCCTCGGGTTTATCAGGTATGCAGATACAAGGGGCTATGGCGATTTTTGCAGTTAATCTCAAGAGAATATTGAATATGGCTGACTAAACAAGAGGTTTAACGGTATAAAAAATGCGACTCTATTCCCATAACTGGAATAGATGTCGCATTTTTTATACTCATAGCTAAGTCTTACTAGAAAATCGTAAGTTCTTCAGTGGCCTC
>NZ_JBHSED010000054.1:0-2574 GCF_042651945.1 Cohnella boryungensis
AGTAGCGAGGGTCGATGATTGCCCCCAGTCCGAAGGAGGGCATTGGGGTTCGATCGCGCGGAAGGCTGCGGAGCAGTCTGAGCACGCAATTCAATTCTACAGCTAAGATTGTCATCGTCGATCAAGCTTCGTCAGCAAGTATAATGAGGAATTGGATACTCCCCTCGCCTCCACCATGTAAATCCACAAGCGCGTGAGGTTGTGGATTTTTCATTTTCAAAATTTTCCTAAACACGCCTAATTTTTGATATACTTATTGGTACTAAACTAATATTGATACAATGCATTACTGCCTAAACTTGAGATTCCTATTAACAGTAAATGGAGGATGTCTTGTGAAAGATGTGCGATCAGAATACAGTATTAGAACAATAACTAAAAACATGATTGAAGATTTTTCGAAAGTCTCGAAGGGTTTATTGGAAGTTACCAATAATGAAATGTATGTTGTTAACTCAGAAAAGGCAGTGTATGGCAAGGTATATGGTAAACCAAGTAATCGTCTTTCGTCTCTGTTAAGTATTGATAGAGAAGTATTGATACTATTTTCCGGTTATTCCAGACAACAAATGAGGACTATTAATACTGTGGGCACTATTGTTAAGAGTTCGAACGGGAGACTCGAACCTACTGTCGCAATTGTGGTACATTGTGACAATCAGGGGAACTCTAAACTGAAGAAATGGGGAAGAGAACATGGAATTTCGGTCCTGCCTGTTTATTATCACAAAGATAAATTCCCGAAAACCCAAGAAGAGTTCGAGAATATTCTGTGTAGAGAACTATTTTCGTACGACTCATTTGATATTGTTGGTCCTGTATCAGATGATGAACACTTTTATGGCCGTCGGACTGAAGCACAAGATTTGGCAAGACAACTTCAAATAGGTCAAATTAAGTGTTGCTTAGGGATAAGGAAAGTCGGAAAAACCTCTATAGTTAATAGAATTGTAGATGTATGTAGAGAGCATCATGATTGCTACCTTGTAGTCGTGGATTGTTCAAATGATAGTATTTGGTCTATGAGATCACATGAATTAATGTTTTCTCTTGCACAAACACTAAGAGGAATTAAAGGAACTCAAGAAGGGTATTCTACATTAATTACCTGTAATGAAGATTCAAACATGGTCACTGCCTCCCAATTCCTTGCATCAGAAGTAGCTGATTCAGATAAGCCGATTATTTTTGTGTTCGACGAGATTGATTATATTACACCGAGTAGTCCAACCACTAAACTTTGGGTTCATGATTTTAATGAGTTTTGGAGAAATTTTAGAGTTCTTTATCAGGAGTCAGCCAGAATAAGTAAGCGATTTTCTATATTAATAAGTGGAGTTTCAAGTAAATGGTTCCGTGTTGAGTCAATTGAAGGAGTAGAAAATGCTGCCTTAGCTTTTGTGCCAGAAGAATATCTCCTGCCACTTCCTAGAGGTGCAAGTATCGCTATGATTCGCGACTTGGCTAGGGTATCTGGTTTGCAGTTTGACGAGATTAATGGTGACCCAATTGCTTCTTTTTGTTGTGATATACCATACTGGATTCGAAAAGCATGCTCATTTATCCATCGCAGGATTGATATTCAAATGCGGCCAATCAAGCCAGACGTACAAACAATAAAAATACACCTGGAAGAGTTTATTGAGGCGGAGGGCTCTATTATAGCTCAAGCAGCATTAACTCATTTATTCCGGGTATACCCAGATTTAAAGAATCATGCAATGGAATGTCTTAAGGGGAACATTGAATCGCTCCCTAAATCATACATAAATATTTTAACGAAATATGGTTTATTAAAAAAGCAAGGGGAAATCTACAAACTTTCGGGTGAAATGTTTCAGGAAGGATTAGCATTAATTCACGAAGAATCTGATATGGTTGGAGAGAAGGTTGAACCCGACCACATATTTGTTTCAGAAACAATTGCTGAAGAAAATGAAATTAATAAAAATTTATTAGAAGAGTGGTCTGACGAGCTTGCGCTTATTGGAAAGCGGAGAAATATCTTGGAGAAGAAACTTAGAGGGATTGTATTAAATTTCTTGAGATATGATTCATTAATGGATAAGCAAAAGCCACCCGTTAATGAGAGAATATTAAAAAGAATTGAAGAAAAAAAGAGGAAGGTTTTTGCCTCTATTCCTCCCGATGAATTTATGGAAAAGCTGCTCTGGACTGAATTGGTAACAATAATCGATAAGGAGTGGTCTGTTTTTGAGAGGCTTTTTTCGGATAAATCACAATTCTCTCTGAATTCTTCAATAATAAATGAGCGTTTTGATGCCCATGCGAAAGATGCTGATTCGGCGGATCTAGCTCTTTATCGACGTTCGTTAAGTTGGTACGAAGATAAGATTAGAGGAGCATAACGGCTGCGGCGAATTGTGGTTTTGCACAGCCACGGTTCGCCTCCACCATAAAAACTCTGACCGCACGAGGTCAGAGTTTTTTTGTGGAAAGAAACGGGGAGTCGCCCCAGTCCGAAGGAGGGCATTGGGGTTCGATCGCGCGGAAGACTGCGGAGCAGTCTGAGCACGCAATTCAATTCTACCGCTAAGATTGTCATCGTCGATT
>NZ_JBHSED010000055.1:0-13599 GCF_042651945.1 Cohnella boryungensis
AGGAGGAATCACAGAATAACCTCGCTTCCCTAATTATCTATTTCATCATACAACAAATAAATGTATTTGAAAATTAATGCATTTAGGGGCTTTCAGATAACGTTTTGTATTCGGTATTATCGGATGTTTCCGGCTTCCTTGAATTACTCGCAGGTATGATCTTATGAACTGTTTATGCTGATATTGCCCTTGAGATTTTTCTATTTCATTTGATCTTTTATTTTTCTTCATGCAACACTTTGTTGCTTAATATAATCTCCTTTGAGACTTTCTACTTATAATTCCCCGAGTCACATAAAATGAAATTCCTACAGATATCAAGAGAGTACTGAGACTCCTTATAAAGACGTCAGAAATTATTGAAGTAATTATTGCACTAACAATTACTTGAATGATGATTAATAGGACTATAAAAACTGCCACAGCATAAAGAATTCGCTTGATATTTGGCACTATAACTCTCCTCCAAGTGCTTAATTTTGTACTATAGGTTATATATAATCTCTCATGCATTCGGACGTTTCCGATAGCGTTCCAGTATTCACGACGTCCAACTCCCTTAAGCCCGAAGGGCGACCGTGACGTGGTTAGGGAGTTGGATGTGTCCGACTGTTGCTTCTATGTATCTGAGACACTCCAATTCCGGTCCGAACCAATGGCCAATTGGTCCGAAGCGTGGATATGGTGTTAGATAATGGGTACGCCTTCCTGAATAAGCTCAGTATTACTAGATCACTTAGTTGTGAGTCTTACAACATTAATTCAAGTACTCTAATCCCATCCGTAATAATCTTTTCCAATCGCACTATTTCCTCAGTTTCCCATTCGGGTACAAATAATTCTCCATCGCCTCTTACTGCAGGAAAATTATTCCCATAAAACAGCTTGTTGTATATATCAATAAACTCATTTGAATCACCTAAATAAATAGTTCCAGACGATTTAGCCAGATCAGATATTGTATTCCAAAAATTAAGCATCTCAGTACAATCCATTTCATTCTTGCTTTCCATCAAACCCCTTATCAAATTTATAGATAATCTTGTGATTTCATTAACGAAATTTAAATCGTTGAAAACTATATACTTGGTTAATTTAGTCATATTATCAAATATTAATAACTTTCCATCTTCGATTACAAACCCATCATTATCGTTAGTAAACCAAATACTTAAATATTCTTTTTCATTTACTACAAAAACAAAAGGATAGTGTACTCTCATTAGCATCCCCCATTTGATCTTGAATGGAGCTAAAGATTTGCGCAACTTTTCTTGTATTCACAACTCCATACCGACTTAAGGCTCGCAAGGCACCGGCCGTGATACAGTTAGTAGGTGCGGATATATCCGGCTGATTCCGCTCCATGCAATTCAGAAGTTACTCCAATCGAATCCTCTCCAGCTCCGATCCAGACCGAGGGCCGAATGGCCCGATGCGTAAATATGATGTTAGGCGATGCCGCTTCTCCTAGAATTACAATCAATCTTCCTCATCCCATGCCCATTTAATCATTCCAATTCCGATTCAACTCCTCGAAAACACTTCGATTAGAGAGGCCTAGGGCTCACAGCGCGAAAATAGTGGCAGACGAAGTTCCCGTCATCATCGATTATGCCTTCAACTTTAAGTCTGATATTTCTAAACTTATTCACCATTATGTGCCTATCTTCTTCAGTGCTTAACAGTCTTCTCTTTCCTAATCTCTTATCAAACCAAGATATTGCTTTAATTATTGGGTTTGATGATTTCATTGCTTCGTCAATTGATAAATTTAGATATTCTTCAATTGATTTATAAAATCCAAACTGATTATATATCCCTTGTCTTCCCATTTCTGCATCCGCAATTCTATATGCCCTGTAGTACCCCTTGTCCTTTTCTTGGTTTCTCCAATCAAGAGAATTAGTTTCTTCCCTGATCTTGTTTGCTATAGTATTTAATTTATATCGCAACTTTACAGTGCAAAAATCATGTATGATTTCATCATCAAAAGTGATCCACGATCTACCAACCTTATCATGAGTCCCTCTATATCGAGTACTATTGAAAATGACTCTTTCCTTCAGAGAGTCACAGAGTCTTGATTCAATTTGTTCTTTCATCTTACTCCACTGCAAATACCTCACCTCCATTCAGGGGGATTTTGCCTAACGTTCCAGTATTCACGACTATCCAACTCCCTTAAGCCAAGAAGTCTTCCTCTTCAAAGAATTAGCTAAGATCATTCTTTATTCTTTCAATACTTTTATTTGCTCGATCATTCAATGATTTTTTATCTTTTATATTGTAATTTTCAAGTTCATGTCCTGGATCAATTATTAATGGCTTTTTGATAATATCTTCAAGAAGAGTAAATGACGTTTTGTATGCCTCGATTCTGAGGTCTCTATCTAATTGTTTTTTAGTCTTTTGGATGATTTCAATAATTCTTTCAGCATACAGAAGCCTAACAATGCTATCTGAACTCATTACATTTCTAGAGGCAAATGATAGAACTTCCTTGAGAATTCGCTTATCTTGATAATTAGTTGCAATAGAATCTAATCGAAATAGTGTTTTACAGTCTCTAATGGATAGTTCCTGTATGCTTTGGTCTATTATCTCGTTAATCCATTTTATCTCTAATTGCTTAGGTATGTTATATTGCTTGTACTCTTCAAATAGTCCATCCCGATACATCTGGAATGTACTACCATCGTATGAAGTAAACAATTCCTTGGCTCTTATAATCTGGTCATCCATTTTAGCACCGTCTTTAATCAATATTGTTTAGAAGATTTCCGAAACGCACTTGTATTCACGATGTCCCACCACCTTAAGGTCCGAAGGACCCACCGCGATGCGGTTAGGTGGTGCGGGTGTGTCCGGCTGATTATGCTTCACTGTAAACTGAAAATGCTCCAGTCTGATTCCTCGGCAACGCTCCGAAGCGTGAATATGGTGTTATGCGAGCCATTCTGGGCAAGGAATTCCGGCGATTTCGGAGGAACGCGAATATCCTTCAAATAACCCGGTTTTTCGTACAAGTTATACGAAACGAGTCTCCAGTCGCGTGTGTCCCCCGACCAACGAGCAGGATGTGCCGCTTTTGCGGTTTCATAAACCTGTTTGCGGCGATCGAAAATCTGTTCCACAAGCTCGTCATGTCGTTGGCTCGGTGTCAGGAAATTCAAGCCGCTGTAACGGTGTTCTGTGTTATACCACATCCCCAGATCGCTCGGGCCTTTTTTTCGAAGCACCAACAGATCGGCGGTTTCCGTCAAGGCAGCTTCTTTACGCTTTAGCTCCCAGCTAAGGTCGCGCAGCTGCTGATCTTTCGCGCGCAGTTCCTTTGCATCCTGCTCGCCTGCAAACAGGCATCGCGCCATGTGGCCACCTGCTCGACATACAGCCCTTTGACGCGGCAATATTCCGGATAGCTCGATCTCGCTTAAACTCGCGGTCTCCACTACGATGGAGAACTTCTCCCGTGTACTCTATCGCTCGCTTGATCTTTCGCCATCGGGCTTAACTAAGCCCTGCGCCAAGGCGGCATTAATCACTCTACGATCCGCTGCTTCAATTCTTTGTCCATTTGGTTCATTGTCCTCCTGCCTCGACCTCTCTGTTTCTCACTATACGTGCTGTTGAGGGGTAAGACAACTATTCTGACACAGGGGCGAACAAGGAAAGCTTCAAATTAAATTCGGATTGGAATGATGCTGTACAGTTATTTCTTCAAGATTGCAAAAGTCAGAAACTTTTGCAAGGAGAGCATCCCTCGCGATCGCAACGGCTTGGAAAAACTCAGACAGCATCTCGTCGCATTGGAACTGCAACTGCAGGAACTCCCTCCCGCCGTCTTCAAAATGCTGCCCAGACTGCTTGACGAAGGTCTCGCTTTACGTACTCTTAATTGTAACCTCCACAGCTTTACCGTACTATCTTTCGATACCAGTCTCCCGATTGATCTCCTCAAACGCCAACGCGCTTTCCACGACTGCCTTCACTACATCCAATTTTTGGATGAAGCGGAATTCGCATTCGCCGGAACTCTGTTTAGATGCCATTTAGATCCGTCTGGTAAAATCGGTATTTGTCTGCAAGTTGAAAGATTATGAGGAGGGAAATCGAACTTGTATAAACGCCTATTAAGTCTGTTTCTATTGTTTTGTATACTCGTAACCTCAATGTCTCCTGCGATTAATGCCGCTTCGCCGACTTCTGTCGAATCCGCGCAGCCCGTGCCTCAAAGCTCGTTCGAAGATGTGACACCAGCGGCCTGGTTCTACGATGCGGTCATGTTTGTCAAGCAGAATGGCCTATTCAGCGGCACAAGCAAAGATCGCTTTTCGCCTGACGCAACCATGAGTCGTGCCATGTTTGTTACTGTACTTGGGCGAATCGCCAAAGTGGATGTGAGTCAATACAAGACTTCCGCATTTACGGACGTGCAGCCGGACGCTTGGTATGCGCCTTATGTGCAATGGGCAATCGAAAGCGACATTGCAAGCGGAACCGGCAGCAGCAGCTTCTCGCCGGACGCCGCTATTTCGAGAGAACAGATGGCAATGATGATATTCAAATATTTTGAAAGCAATCGTATCCCTTATCAGACAACCAACCAGACAACCAAGCCTAAAGACATATCCGATATTTCTCCATGGGCGGTTGATGCTGCGGGTAAGCTTTGGCAGGCCGGCTTGTTTGGCGGAGATGCAAACGGCAATTTCCAACCGCATGCAAAGGCCACGCGCGCTGAAGCGGCCGTGATTTTTATGCGCACGGACAAAGTCGCGAGGGCCAGCGACGGCATAACCTATACGGTTTCTTTTAACCCGAACGGCGGCTCGCCGATCGACAGCCTGAGTCTGAAGCGAGGCGAATCGCTTAATCAGCTTCCGCTCGCATTCAAGCAAGGCTACATTTTCAATGGCTGGTATAAGGATCGTGCTTTTACGCAACCGGTCATGAATGGCGATTCCGTCAAGAGCGACATGACCTTGTATGCCAATTATATTGCATCGCCCGATGATGCTGTGAAAATCATTCCGAATGCATACGCAATGGATCAGGCACCGAACTTTCGGATCGCCGTGAAAGATTCTACAGGTAAAATGACGGCGGCGACTGTTCAAGCCGGCATGACATTCAAATCTCCGTCCAATCCTGATTTTGCAGGAATTGCAGTAACTGGCTCGAAGGGTAGCTTTACTGTAGCTGCAAAAAGCGGTGCATTCGAAGAGGGCAGCACCTATCAAATCACTTTGACGAACAAAAATCTTACTTTTACAGGTAAGGACACCACGACGAGAAACTATATTTTTAGCATTGCCAAAAAAGAGGTCATGCGGCTGCCTCTAAATCCTTACATGGTTTATTTGAAGTTTTCCGACATTTCTAATATGACCCAAAATGGAGCATCGGTCGCTTCCCCTTCGATCGCTGTAATGAGCGCGAACGTTGGCGGCGGATCGGGTCCGAACTCGGCCCCAGTTACGAGCGGCACCTTTCGCTATGACGGAAATACGCGCTTGAAGGTGGGCGATACCGTCTCCGTTTATGAAGGGACTCGTCCGGATCTGCGCACATTGAATACTTCCGATGATGGCGATATCGCCTATGTAGCGATCACTGCGATCAACGGGAATATCTATTCCTACACCGGCGCGGACCCAATGAACGTTCTGCTTAAACCGCACGTGCTGCCGGTCGACCCTGCGTCGGACACCGACGGGGACAGGACGAACCGCTCCATCACGGTCGCTCCGGCGTCGATGGATTATTCCGACGCCAAATATGCGCCTATGGGCCTTAACGCCGCTACCGTTGCCAGAGTCGGGGACTTCCTCGCGCTCGTCAATATGCGTACGGGAGCCTCTTCAGGCTACGGAAAAGTGACGTCCGTTTCCACCTCAGGGAATCATTATGTAATTGCTTATACCGATGCGATACAAGATGACATCACTCAAGCCCTGAATTTCTATAAGCAGGAAACGATTGACGGAGCCGACCTGTTGTCGCAAGCCGATATCGCCGCTTTGGAGGAGCAAATCAAGCGGCAAGCGATGGCCAGCGGATTTGTCGACGAAGTCGCAAACTATTTGTCAACTGCCGCTTTGCAAACCGATAGCTTCAAAACGTTGATGGCAGCCAACGCACCAACAGATTTGCCGAAAGACAAAAAGCCGGAGGTCCGTATCCTCTCCGTGGAACCGGGAGACGAGAATGCGGAAGTCACCTTGCACAACTTACAGGTTTCAGCAGACATCGGCTCGAAGCTATCCCACTTCCAGGGAAAGAGCGGCTTGCGTCTGAATCTCGCCGTTTCGAGCGATATTCAAGTTTCGACAGGCGCGGACAATGATATCCTTATCCATATGAGCTCTGCATTTACGGAAGAAATCTCCTTGAGCGTGGGTGTAAACGGCAATACGGTTTGGGGATATATCGATCTGGGACTTTTCGATCTCCCGTATCCCAAGGACTATCAAGCCAGCGCCAACCTGGACGCCTTCACGTTTACGAGCATCGACGCGTCTGCACAGATCGGCACCGTGGCAGCGGATACTCCACGTGATCGCTGGGCGAATATCTGGGATACTGCCAAAAATAAAGTAGACATCAAGGCACAGCTGAAAGCGGTTCTGGAGCAGACCCCTTCCTCCCCGGCCAAGGTAGACGCCAATACGTTGGTGGAAAGCTATCAAGCGATGCTGGAGAACGAGACGGATTGGGTAGATCTGGTAGAGAAAGAAATCTTCGAATACGACAAACACCTGTTATTGGGTCTTCTTCATATCAACTTTAAAGGAAGCTTTGTCATCAGCATGAATCCGAATATTGCCTTAGGGATCGGCTTCAGCTATGAATCCGCGAAGAGATATACCGCCAGCTTTAAACTCAGCGAAGGCTCGCCTTCTTTCGGCACGGTGGATTTGCCGGGCGACGGCACTTATAACTTCTATTTCTACGTGATGGGAACTCTGGGGCTGAAGGCGGGAATTCGTCTCGAACTGGCGGCTGGTTTGTTTCATATCGAATTGGACAGTATCGGAATCACGGCAGAGGGCGGCGCCTATCTCCAGCTCTACGGGTATTTCTATTACGAAAAGTCATCCTCGGCGCCGACAAAAACGTTAGGCGCGCTGTTTCTGGAGATCGGTATGTATGCGGAGGCAGAGTGGGGGGCGCAGATCTTCGGCGGGTCATACTCGTATTCCGACCGCTTTTCTAGTGAGTACTGGCCGCTCTATAGAGCCGGTACGCCGAATGGCCATTTCATCGGCTTCGCCTATGAGCAAAAAGATGCACCTTCCTTTTTCGCCATGGAGGCGAAAGTTTTCCCATCGATCTTGGACGCCTTGAAACTGAACGATTTGAATCTGGTAACGGGCGAAATCATTATAGGTAAAGATCTTCTACAGAATTACACCATCAAGTTTGATAACAATAAGTTTACTTACGATCCGAAGACCTTCCGTGTAACCGTATCGCCGACAGCCGCGGATCAAGAACTCACCAGCAAGATGACCGTAACGTGGAAAGGCTCAACGACAGGTTTAAATTCCCTTCCCTACTCGCGCAATATTAATTTGACCTGGTACAAGAGCGGATACCACTCTATAACCTTGAATCCTAATGTCCCATTAATAAACGGTCAAGATCCAAGAGAGGAAGTTCGGGTAAACGAGTACGGGCGGGTCGTTCAGTCAGTCAACACGTCAATCAAAAATGTAAAAAAATTAACAAACGTGCCCAAAAGAACTGGCTATACATTCAAGGGATGGGCTTTGGATCCTGAGGGAAAGAAACCTTACCTCATTCCTGACACCATGCCAGCAGGGAATATAACGCTTTATGCGCAATGGACACCGCACACAAATATACCCTACTTGGTCGATTACATTACGATAGATCCCGATACAGGGAACCGCACCACCAAGAAAAAAGATACCTTTTCCGGTACGGCAGGCGCTTCCGTTTCGCCGGTACCGATCCCAATCCAAGGCTATGATACACCACCAACACGAACAATGACAATATTTGGAACCGGTTTAGCGAAACTGAGCTACGAATACCTGCCTACCAAGCGCAAAATGACTTTCTATGCCGATCCGGGCGGAACCTCGATCATTTATTCGGCCAGAGGCTTATCGAAGGTACCCGACAGTGCAGTGCCGATTTTCACCAAACCCGGTTATACCTTTGCGGGCTGGTCACAGGCGATTCCAGGCACAATGCCGTCAAGCGACACCACTTACACAGCGACCTGGAAGGTACGTACCGATACGCCTTACCAGGTTTTGAACAGGCTGCAAGGTCTCGGAAGCACTTCGCTTTATGTTGAAGCCGACATGGGAGGTTATCAAGGGACAACTGGCGCGCTTGCAGCGCCAGCGGTTCAGCCGTATCCCGGCTTTACCTATGACCATACCACAGCTTATGACAGCAGCGGTAAAGCACTAGAATCGAGTACGATTGCAGCCGATGGAAGTCTCACGATCGTGCGTTATTACAAGCGCAATAGCTATAAATTGACGTTTGATGCAAACGGAGGCACTGGCGGCTCCACAGATCAAGTTCAGTATGGAGCCCCTCTTGAAGCGCCAACTGTCTCCCTGTCAAGCTGTACGCTATACGGCTGGTCACCGTCGCTTCCAAGCACCATGCCGGCCCAAGACGTTTCCTATTCCGCACAATGGCATTGTCCGCCGCCATCGTCATCGTCACCGGTACCGGTGCTTAGCGGCGCCAAGTCGGTTCTGTCCAATGTGTACGGGAATGTGACTGTGGGCAGCCTATCGGTTCCGAGCACCCTAACCGTAGGTCAATTGTTGAGCGGGTTAACGGTATCCCCGCACGCTACTGCCCAAGCGTTGGATCAAGCCTTGACACCTGTAACCGATCAGACGGCCGATATCACTTCAAGTATGGTCGTACGCGTTACCGCTCAAAATTCGACGACCACGGATTATGCGATTCTGTACAACGACGTAACATTGACCTCGACATCGCCCAGCTATCACATTGATCCGGTCGCAGGGACGATTACCGTTCCTCTGTTTACTTATGGTATGACTTTGGCTATAACTGCACCGCCAAATGGAAGCTATAAGGTCTATGACCAGAACAACACAGAAATTTCTCACGGATATTCTATGCAAAGCGGAGACACGTTAATCGTAACCGCACAGGACGGTACTCAGAAGACGTATACCTTTGTCGTACAGTAAGTTCATAATAAAATCGCCCGCAGCTGGTCACAGCAGACGGGCGATTTCATTTAACAATCAGAAGTTATAAGCATTATCGGGCTTTTACCTATCTGATTGCTACGACATAAACGTTAAACCGCCGGTCCACAGGACGGCGATAGCCGTTTATGCTTGTCCGGACGCTGTTGGTTCAGAGCATTTTTTTCATTTCATAGTAACTGGCTCTTTTCTCATCGCCGCGTTCCCTATAAAACTGGATCAGAGTATTTAATGCATTGTCGAACCTTACCTCGTAAGGTTGCTGTATACTTAACATCCATGAATAAAGCTTGTTTTCAAATAACATGCCTTTGTACAGCTCCACCATTTGCTCGAGGATTTCCATTTTACTCTTATCTTCATTATAACTTTTACTGAAGTGATCGAACTCCAACAAATCCACTTTAATGTCTTCGAGGTTGAGCCAAATGTTCCCGAGTTTGCTCTTGATCAAATGATGGATTCCAAAAGATTCGAATCGCTTCTTTAAGTTATATTGCGTCGTATATAAGTTTGCATAACCTCTATCCATCTCCAAATTAGGCCACAAGTCATGAATGATTCGTTCTCTGGACACGTACTTGCCATTCATGCACAGCAAATAGGCGAGAAGCTCTTCCGTTTTTTTGGTTCGCCAATTGTCGTCGATCAATTTCCCGTCTATAAATACGGCAAAATCGCCAAAGCACTTCATCTCGATTTTGTGTCCCATGTCGCTTTTGCTTCTAATCTTCTTTATTTTTTCCAATGTGACATAAAGCTGTTCGTACTTCACAGGCTTAACGAGAAAATCCAACGCTTTTGTTTCAAGCGTGTCCGACACATAGGCATGGTAAGCGGATGTAAAAACAAAATCCATATCCGGTCTTTTTTTGAACATCATCCCCAACAAGGTTATACCATCGATCTCCGGCATTTCGATATCCAGAAAAGCAAGATCGGGCTGTATGCTGCTCATTTCTTCCAAGGCTGCTGCAGGATCGTCATACATCGCAACGACTTCGACATCCGCAATTTTTTCCAACTTGCTTTTCAAGTTCCGCAGCGCATAATATTCGTCGTCTATAATAATAACTTTCATGGTTGCTCCTTAATGGGTACGTCAAAACGAACCGCAGTTCCTTTACCCTTCTCGCTGACGATTTGAAGCTGCGTTCCATACTCGGCCTTAAGCCGCGCGTTTATATGGGCAAGCCCAATGCCCTTGTTGGGCGAGTATTCAAGCAGATTATATTTGTCCGCTTCTTCAATACCGACGCCGTCGTCTTCTACCGCGATCAAGTAGCCGTGTTCAAGCTCTTTAGCCCTGATCGTGACTGTTCCTGCAATTTTCCTTTTGCGTATACCGTGTTTAATCGCATTTTCTACCAAGGGTTGGATAACCAAGCGCGGCACCTTCAACTGAATGTCTGGATCAATATCATAGTTGACAAATATTTTGTCCGGGAACCGGGCTTGCTCAATGCGAACATAAAACTTGACTGCATCCAACTCCTCATGGATAGAAATATATCTTTCCGAATTGCTGTAATCGAATATATTTCTGAGATAGTGGGATAAATCGTTAACCAAGCTTCCCGCTTTTTCTTTGTTTTCAGCAATAACCCCTTCTATTACATTCAAGGTGTTGTGAACAAAATGCGGATCCATTTGTGCCCGTATGAAAGCAAGCTCAAACTGCCTGGATTGAATTTCGGAATTTTCAAATAGAATTTGATTGCGTTGCTTCTCTTCATTTAAATCATTTATGATTTCTGCGAGAGACAGGGCAAAGGCGATAGCGGACACACAAGAAAGAAAAAATAAGTAATAAATCATAATGTAACTTTGCGGCAGCATTCCAAAAACCGTTAAATAAAACAGGATTACAGACACAATACACAAGAGCCATGCCGTTATGAGTTGCGGTGAACGAATGATTTTGTTCCTTATGCCCTTAAACATAATCATAAAATACATTACATACACCACAGAAGATGCGCCCGCACCAAACGCTCCCAGCTCTTTACTGATGAAAAGAAACAGCAATAAAGTGATGGGGAAGTAAACGATGAGCAGCTTTAAACAAAAATCGATCTTGGGGAACCTGGTTTTGGTCTGAAAAATCGCTCTCATAAAAATGGCGATGGCAAGCGACATGAGAATGCCGATGCCCGCGGAATATTCCGCAATCCAATTGGCGTACTTGAAGCCCGTGATGTTTAGAAGGCCCGTCGTTGCTGCATTCCATAACAAGGTGGTAAAAACAAAAAAGCAGTATTTTATAAAAGTTTTGTTTTTTATGGCTATGCCCGTGACCAAATGATAAAAAAACAATGCCACCAAAACGCCGAATAAGATGCCCCCTACCCAGACGTTTATCATGCTTGTCTTTCTAAAGTGATCGTCATTTACGAGCTGGACAATAAAGTTCTGACCGTATAACGATTTACTTGTCATGTATATGTACTGATTATTATGATCAAAATGAGGCGGGATTTTGAATGCGGGGTAGACATAGCCTATCTCATCGGAATTACTCTTATACGCGTATCCGAAATGCTTTATTTCGTAATCGTTACTTGTCGGGAGGTAAATCGTTACATCTTCAAAAAGAGGGTTGTTTATTGTAAGGTAATTGATTTCATCCGCGTTATACCGATTTAATTTTATTTTGAACCATAACCGAATCGAAGAATAGCCAACCTTGGAAGAGTTGCCAGGCAAAGCTACGAATTGATCGCTGTCTTTAACATCGGACAAGGTCATTTTTCCTGAATTGTCTTTTAAAATCTCCATACTGATATCATCTTTGGATTTGTTCGCATCCTGAAAGTAAATGACGAAAACGAATGCGGTGCAAAGCGATATAGCTAAAATAATGGTCATGATTTTCATTGAAAATTTAGTAGATTCCGATCTCATAAACAGACTCCCCAGTAAACTCGGACGGTGTCGACTCTTGGAGCAATTTTACCATGGTTCCGTCCATCCTTCAATCTGTCCAGCAGGCACGACGGATCCATGCTTACGATCCGGACGAGCGAGGACTCGATGTCATGATTCGTGTAATCCACATACACTAAACAATCTTTATATCTGCCCTATTTTTTTGAAATTTTATAAGATTCAATCATAATCATCCATAGGTTTATAGTATCATTGATCGCTACTTGGAATAGTTCAAAGACGCCGCAGGTTTCTTTATACTCGACTCTCGAATCTCTCTCAATCAGACTTATAGTGTCAGCCTTCGTATATCACCAAAAAATCAGTTGCGTATATCCTTTTCTGCGCATAACCTGCGAACGCCTGATTCGTATATCTAAACTGAAAAATCAAAGTTATGCGAAAACAAGGCAACAAAAGCGAAGTGAGGAAACAGGTAAAACCTTTCTGCGCAAGGGTTTCGGGCATTTCTAAAGGGTCAAAAAAGTTCGCATAATACGGTGTTAAGTGAAGTGCCCGCCTTCATCGAATATCCCCTATCAATGCTCTTCATATTCAATTAGCCAACAGTCTCTATATTGTCCTTCATGAAATTCGTGCTTCTCCAAATACTTCTTCTTAGTAAACCCACACTTCTCATATACCTTAAGAGCTCTTGTGTTCCATGCTTGCGGATCCATTACAATCTTTTTCGCTTCTTGCTGATCGATCAAATATCTAACTGTTTCATTAATTAATTGAGTCCCGATTCCCTGGTTCCAAAATGATGACTCCCCGATAAATTGATCCATTCCAAAGATCTTTCCGTAGAAATCGACGTAACCATACTTCTCAATCTCTTCTTCATCTATCAAATAAAACTGTAAATAACCAATATCATGTGATTGATATTGAATAATGCATTGTGTAGTTTCATCTCTATTCTCGTAAAAGTGCTTTTGAACTAATTTTTTGTCATGCGCTCGATCCCGTCCTTCATAATACTGAAGGACTGTGGGATCCGAGAGCCACTTAACAAGTAAATCAGCATCTTGTTCTTCAAGACTTCTCAGACAAATTTCATTGTTCTGAAAAATGATCATTGTTGTTCTCCTGTTCTTGTGAACTTGCATTGCGGGAATTTCGCTTAACCGAAGGGCGAAGTCCAGATGCGTGAACATCATGTTAGATGACGTAACTGACTCCTTGATAAATTTACAATATGATTTTATTAATTAATTCCAATTCTTCATTTAGTTTTGATTCAATTTTTTCAATCCACTCATCAGGGTTATTAATTTCCACCGGGAAACTGCTCTTATGCAGGAGATAGTACTTTAATTGCAAATAACTATAGGAAAATCCTGAGCGCACCATTGCTTCCTGTATCCAATAATTCCATGTTCCTTTAATAATGCCTCTAATGAATGCACAACTTCTGTAATAAATTGAT
>NZ_JBHSED010000056.1:0-662 GCF_042651945.1 Cohnella boryungensis
CAGCGGACAAGCTTTCCTCTTCCGAGATTCACATCGGTCTTGAAGCGACCTCGGTCTTTAGCTGGCATCCCGCCATGTACATGCATGAGGATCCGGCGCTCAAGGAACGCAAAGCCAAAGTCTTTACCATTAACCCAAAGCTCGTCAGCAAGTTTAGAGAAGCTTATCCGGATCTAGACAAGACCGACCGCCTCGACGCTTGGGTCATTGCGGATCGCCTTCGCTTCGGCAGGCTGACAACCACCGTCGTTATGCAGGAGCAGTATGTCGCACTCCAGCGCCTGACGCGCATGCGGTTTCACTTGATTCACAATTTGACCCGTGAGAAGCAATACTTCCTGCAAAACCTGTTCTACAAATGCAACGCATTCACGACCGAGGTCGAGAGCTCCGTGTTCGGCCATGCCCTCATGGAGATGCTCTCCGAGAAGTACAGCCTCGATGATATTGCCACCATGGATGTCGCCGATTTAGCCGACTATTTACGAGACAAGGGCCGCAATCGCTTCCCTGACCCCGAGAACGTTGCACGCTGCATCCAGAAGGCTGCAAGAGCTTCTTACCGGCTTTCCAAGGTCGTTGAAGATTCTATTGATCTGGTGCTCGGCACCTCTATCCAATCTATCCGGAGCATTCAGGCTCAGCTCAAGGATTTGGACAAG
>NZ_JBHSED010000057.1:0-596 GCF_042651945.1 Cohnella boryungensis
GCGCACACTCTACGCCACCGCTGACGCTTCACAGTCGCATTCTGCGACGATGCGCACACTCTGCGCCCCCGCTGACGCTTCACAGTCGCATTCTGCGACGATGCGCACACTCTGCGCCTCCATTGACGCTCCACAGTCGCATTCTGCGACGATGCGCACACTCTGCCGCCACCGCTGACGCTCCACAGTCGCATTCTGCGACGATGCGCACACTCTACGCCCCCGCTGACGCTCCACAGTCGCATTCTGCGACAATACGCACACTATGCGTCCCCGCTGACGCTCCACAGTCGCATTCTGCGACGGTACGCACACTCTTCGCCCCCGCTGACGCTTCACAGTCGCATTCTGCGACGATGCGCACACTCTGCGCCCCCGCTGACGCTCCACAGTCGCATTCTGCGACGACGCGCACTCTCTGCGCCACCGCTGACGCTCCACAGTCGCATTCTGCGACGATGCGCACACTCTGCGCTCCTGCTGACACTTCACAGTTGCATTCTGCGACGATGCACACACTCTGCCGCCACCGCTGACGCTTCACAGTCGCATTCTGCGACGATGCGCACACTCCTCGCTTCCGCTGACGCTCCACA
>NZ_JBHSED010000058.1:0-54691 GCF_042651945.1 Cohnella boryungensis
GCCACTTTCCAGCAAAAACAAAAGAACCAAAAAAGTTGGACGGAAAACATGACGTTTTCCCGCCCAACTTTTATTTTTGGGGCTTATTGGACAGCCCCTTCTTTTTTATGCCGAATGCTGGCTGTCGAGGAGCTGTCAGCCGATTCAACAAGGGGTTTTCCGCCTAACCTTCCAGTATATTGTAGAATCCTGTCGATTATCAGTCTGTAAATTCCTGAATTTCCCTTGTATGATGGTTACATTACATAAGAGGAGGACTTATATTGAAAAAGTTAGCTGGGCTCGTATTAAGTTTAGGGTTAATAATTGGGGTATTTGCGCCGTCTGCCAGCGCGTATCCAGGAGGGCTCATTGCACCAAATCCAGTTTACGATGACATGGAGAAACGTTGGTCTTCACTCTATACCGATGGGAATGAGTCATCCGGTGTGGGCATATACATTGATAACTCTCTTTCATATACTTTCTCTACGCCTCAAACAGTTAAATCATATAAACTCACTGCGAGTCGGAACTTTGATGTATTGTTTTATGATAGCAATAATAATCTACTGCATACAGCACACTTTCTTTCAACTTCGACAAGCACCCAACACAACAATCTCGCACAAACCGTAACAAATGTCTCCAAAGTGGTATTTGACCCGATTCAGACGAACAGCTTTATTTATGAGTTAGACGTATTTAATACGACAGCACCTGGCACGCCTGAACCGTTAAATCCTACCTTAGATGTTGTCATAGGGAAAGATAAAATCAGAGTCGGAGAGCAGTTTACATCCAACATTGAGTTGAAAAACGTAAGCAACATTTATGCCGAGGACTTCAAGATCAATTATGACAGCAATTTGTTGAATTACGTTGGTTTTGAGGAAGTTCCAGGCTACAAAATTTATAACCAACCAACCGACCAGAACGGGACTCTCCGTTTCATTGTTGCCAGTCAAGGTGAGCAATATGGAATTACTGGAGAAAAGGTATTTTTGAAATTGAAATTTACAGGCAAGGCAAAGGGAACCGCCAAGATCGATGCATTGGAGTGCAGAATTGCGGATACCGAGTCGGAGTACGACCTAAATGAGGATTCCTGCTTGGAAGATAACATCGAAGTAGAAGGGATAAAAGACGTAAACAGATCCGGAGAATATACGCTTGTGGACTTGGCGATTGACGGATTCTATTATGGAAAAACGGCAGTTCAGACGGACTCTTCTAAGCATGATGCCGATCAAGTGGAAGATGGAATCATCGATGACAAAGACCTATTGTTTATCGTTAACGAGATGTTAAACAACCCGAATTACCCCTTAAATGCGTAAGCGGAACTGGTAGCCCAGTCAATAACAATCAGCCCGGGGGCTTAGGCTCTCGGGGCTTTTTTTATGCAACCGTATTCCCAAACCTCGTTAAGAATGTTTTTTAAATGCTGTTAAAATAACACCTTTCCCATCGCATTTGGAACACAGTTCTTATAATTGGAGGAATGCTGATTCAAAGGAAGGCAGATCTGCACATGACACTTTACGACATTATGCATCATTATTGCTAAAAAAATAAAGCGATTTCATATCAAAATAAGAGATAAATAGTAGATATGTACCATTTATTCTGGTATATTAATCCTAGCAAATCACGAGATGGAGGATAAAAATGACAGGGTCAAAAATTATGAAGTGGGTCACTGGGGCATTCGAGGCAATCTTAGGCATTCCAGTGTTCGGAGGTTTGATTATCATGGGAACCTACTATACTCCGCTTCTTATCATGTTCATTCTGCACATCATCACGCTCGTTCTTTCCGCAAAAAATAATGAAACCAAGTATGGGTCTATTCTTGGAATCGTGACATCCGTTGTAGCGTGGATTCCAATTGTAGGCATGATCATGCATATTATTACGGCCGTTATGCTGATGGTTAGCGCAGCGAAAAAAGAGACGTCGCAGCCGTCGACAGTAAGCGCCTAATTCGCAAAATATGATCTTACACCCCCGAAGAGACATTGGACTAAACCGTTGGTTTAGCCGATGAAATTCCGGCGGGTGTATTTTTTTACTGGAGAGGAAAGTGGAATTGAGAGAGGAGCCAGTGAAGCGCTAGCAAGGAATGAACTCTGCATGCAAGCAGTACCATGAAGAATAGCGAAGGATCAAGAAATACTTCCGGCTAGAGCCAGGATAATAATTGCCAACAAAATAATCAGTGGAAAAAACAGAGCAAACAGGATAAGAGCAGTTGAAATTACCGGCAGGAACGAGGTGCTTCTTACCGCAAGAAAAGCACTTGAGCTCAAGGTTACCGTCAGCAGCAGCCATGTACTTCAAATTGAAGCGCCCCCTAAAATTAGGTATACAGTGATTTTCGACGAAATTGGCCATAATCCTTCATAGCAGTGCAGTCTTGAGTAAGAGATCAGAATGCCTCTCTTAAGATAAACATTACCGATCTGATTCATAATACGCCGTGTCCGGCATCGGGGCTCTTCCCCAATTCCGGCAGGCGTTTTTTTGTGTCGGAATACGCACTTGAGAACGGCTTCTCTTCGTATTATAATACAAATATGCGAATGTATGTTCTCATTTAATGAGGGGGATAAAGATGTTAAACGACACCTCGCGAAAGGTTCTTCGCATCTTGTATAATACCCGGCATGTGCCTCCGATCCCGGAGCTCGCACGCCGGGCGGGCAGAACGACAGGGCAGGTCAAGATGGCCTTGAGAGTGCTGTCTGTCGGGCATTATATCGCGTGGACGCCGGATCGCCATGAAGAGCTGAGGGTGCTTCAGGGCTGGGAGGTTCAACCGGTGAAGGAGGCGCTTGTGTCTTATAGATGGTGGGAAGAAGATTAGAGCTCACGCCGCTGCTGTCGATTCGCTCATGGCGCAACGAAATCGATAAGCTCCGGGGCATAAAGCCTGCCTTCTCGCGTCCAGCGGCGAAAGCGTACGCGAGCTTCAATGTCAGGCCGTACATAGACGTAGTCCCGGTCCTCGTTCAGCTTGAGAATCGAGCTGACTCCGAGAAACGCGTTTCGGTAGGCTGAAGGCACATCGCCGTCCAGCAAGCCGACGATTCGTTCTCGATGCTTCAGCAGCCATCCGAATTGATTTTTGCGATAGCCGGCAATTTGAACAATGGCGTAATTGTAGTGAACGATGGACCGCCAATTGTCGTCTGCTCGGCTGACGTAAGGACTGGACTTTCGCTTGGCGACTATGCCGCCAAAGCCTTTAGCCGTCAATGCCCGATACAAAGCCACTCCATGATCGGGAAGACCCGGAATGAAGGAGAAGTAACGATTGCCGGTGAGGGCCTTATGAAGCAGCGTTTTCCGTTCGGTCAGCGTCTTGCCCCGGACGTCCTTGCCCCGGTAGCGCAAAATATCAAATACGAAATAATGAACCGGGCTCTGTCGGACTCCTTCCTGAATATGCATAGGCTTGATGCACTTGGATCTATCGAGCAGGGCTTCGTAATCGGTCATTCCGGTATCCCTGTTCAAGCAAGTGACTACGCCGTCCAGCAGCACATCCGAATTGTCGTCTATCGGGACCCGATGCAGCTCCGGATAACGGGGGGCGATCTCGTTTCCATGGCGGGTAAACAGATGAACAAGACCGTTCTGCATGGAGAGCAGCAGGCGTTGACCATCAATTCTGGGTTCAAATATGTACCGCTTGTCATCAAAAGGCGCTGACCCGGCAACCGGCAGCATAGGAGCCAAATACATCGAACGTTTGCCCCTTTCCGTCATGGTCCGCAAGCAAAAAAAGGGAGTCACTTGCGGCGACTCCAAAGAGTATAGGTTATCAAGAAAAGCTGCAAGCGACAGGCTTGCTCGCTGATCTATCACTAATGATAGATCATTCGTATAGATTTGCCACTAGTGGAACGTTGGCAGCGTATCGTTAAGCTTCCAGTTGGAGAGAATTCACGTCGAATTGGAAAAAATGAATAAACGGAAAAGCAGGGAAGCATAATACGTGGTAAATCATGGAGGTGAGATCATATGGCAAACAACCGCAACAGCAACCAGCTTGCGACTCCGCAAGCGCGTGCCGCTCTGGATCAATTGAAATTCGAGGTTGCGCAGGAATTGGGAATTCAGTTCTCTCGCGACGGCTACCATGGCGACATGCTGACCAAGGATACGGGACGCATCGGCGGCAACATTACGCGCCGACTGGTTCAGATGGCCGAGCAGCAATTGGCCGGACAGACCGCTCGCTTCTAAGCTTCGTTCCCGACTCCCGCCGGCCGCTGGCCGGCGGGTTTTCTGTTCCTTCGGCTTTCCCCGGGCATAAACTCCAGGATGAAATGCCATTCTAACAGAAATGCATTTCTAAGCGAGAGGCGGGGCCAGAATGAAGCTGACGAACAAAATGACGATAGGGTTAGGCCTGCTTCTGCTGGCCGGATGCGTAAGGAATCCCGGCGACACGATGAATTTGAAGCAGCATTCGGGACCGGTTAAGGTCAAATCCGAGCAGCGGTCGCTTTCCGTATTGGAGGAAGGGCGGCATATCGTTCCTGTCCGGGAAATTCAGAACTCAGGCTATGTTTCTCTGACGGCTATAGCGGAAGCGACAGGCTTTCACGGGGCTTGGCTGAATACCGGCGAGTATGGATTAGGCGACAATGATCCGATGTGGATCTTTCGAATAGGAGAGAGCGAGGTAAAGGTCGCCGGAAAGAAGTCGCTAATGCCCTCTCCCGCAATTAAGGAAGGGAATGAGCTGTTTATACCGGCTTCCGTCCTGCAGAAGTTATTGGGAGGCGTTACCGTATTTCATGCGAGTCCCGAGGAGATCGCATTCTTCCCCAAGCCCAATCAGAAGGAATCGGGATTAGCGGGGAAGAGCCTGGCATCTCCGAAGGAGCTGCCTGACCAGCCGAAAATGACCGCGGCCGTGGAGGGGGAAACGGCGTCGAACCTGCTGGCCTTTGCAAAGA
The DNA here is from genome assembly GCF_042651945.1 of Cohnella boryungensis. Classification (NCBI taxonomy): domain Bacteria; kingdom Bacillati; phylum Bacillota; class Bacilli; order Caryophanales; family Paenibacillaceae; genus Cohnella; species Cohnella boryungensis. Next base: position 4,953 of record NZ_JBHSED010000058.1, read on the forward strand.
AGTATTTGGGCGTAAAGTACGAGTTCGGAACGGGGCCTTACACGCAGACGAAGACGTTCGATTGCTCTTCCTTTACGCAATATGTGTTTGAACAATTCCATATCGATTTGCCCCGTGTAGCCAGCTCTCAGGCGGAGAAAGGAAAATATGTGCCTAGGGATGAGCTCCAAGCGGGAGATTTGCTCTTTTTCTATGTGCCGGGAAGGTTCAAGAGCAATGAAGTGGTCGGGCATGTCGGGATTTATCAGGGAAACGGCAATATGATTCACGCAAGCCCGAAGCCGGAGGATGGCGTGCAGATTACCCCGATCGACAAGGCGTACTGGAAAGACACTTATTTGTTCGCGAAGCGGTACTCATAGAGAGCAAACGACAAAGGCAATTCCCTGGACGAGGGAATTGCCTTTGTTTGTTCATATCATCTTGACATGCTTGACCGAGATGTCGCGTTCGACGGACAGGTCGATAAACTCGTCTCCAACCTTGACTAGAGGACGGAAGAAATCCGTAGGATGGGTCATTACGATCGTCCCGAATTCGCCGTTGGAAAGCTCCACCGGCTTGCCGATAAAATTCGGCACCATATGCCGGATAAAGGTATGGGTGATGTCCGGGTCGAGCTCTTTGAAGCTCAGCTCGTACAGCTCCCGCAGAACGTGCAACAGGTCCTTCTTCTCCTTGTAAACCCGGGAGGAGATCATGGCGCTGTATACGTCGGCAACAGCCACGATCTTGGCCAGGGGATGAATTTCGTCTCCGCTCAAGCCTTGGGGGTATCCTGAGCCGTCCATTCTTTCATGATGCTGCAATGCGGCTAACGCTACCGCTGTATCGTCAAACGAGTTTTTAAGAATCTCATACCCATATTGCGGGTGGTTCTTGATCTCTTGAAATTCATCCTGATTAAGCCGGGAGGGCTTGTTAAGGATCGCATCGGCGATCTTGCACTTGCCTACGTCGTGCAGAAATCCCGCTTTGCCGGCACGTACGGTCTCTTCATCGTTCCAGCTCAGCCAGCGCGCAATATAGTAGCTGAGCATGCCGACCTGAACCGAATGCTGGTAGGTGTAGTCGTCCTGGCTGTTCAGCATGAGCAGCAGGGATACGACATCCCGCTCCGAACGAAAATTCTCGACGAGCGGCTGGAAGCTCTCCTTGACGTCGTCTTCATAGATTCGGCCATCCGCAAGCGCTTTCTGAAAAAGCTGCTCGGCTCCGGCAACCGCGTCGCTGTAGAGCGGGCGAAGCAAAGGATTATAGCCCGGAGCTGTCTCGACGATTGCTTCTTCGTCAATGTCCGGAATCGGACTTGTCCGCCGTTCGATTTCAACAAAATCGATCTGATGTTGAAAGATGCGGGAGATTTCTTTTTCGTTCAGATCTGTTCCCTTGGAGAGGACATGTAGGCCGTAGGTGTTAAATACGTCCTCTGACAATCGATCTCCTGACCTAACATCTGTGATATGGACCCTCATATAACACCTCGACAGGAAACTTGATCATTCGGGATTTTTCGCTAGTCTTCAATACCTATGCTATCAAGTTAAGCGTTTTCTTGCAATAAGTAGTTGAGATAAATAATGGAAGCGGGGAGATAAAATCCAAATAAAACTGCTCTCAGTAACACTAAATCATAAAAATGAAACTTTTAATCAAAATTATGATTGAAATTTTCAATATTAATGAAATATAATATCATTATAAAATGGATAAAGACAGGAGTGGTTTCAGTGTTGAGAGGTCAATTGACATTGCCGGAGATCGGCGGACAGCCGGAAGCCTTGGCTGCAGCGTGGGAGCAATTGAAGCGGCAGGAGCAATGGATCAAGGACTATGTGGGTAACGTCGAATTCGATGAGGTCGTATTTATCGGCTCGGGCTCCTCCTACTATCAGGCGCAGGTTATGGCCGCCACATTCCGGTTATGGCTCGGACGCGGAGCCTCCGCCCTGCCGTCCTCGGATATTTTCCTGTTCCGTGACCAATCTGTCGCCCGCAATCGCAAGGTTCTGCTTGTCGGGGTATCCCGCTCGGGGGAATCCTCGGAGGTGATTCTGGCTCTCGAATCGGTAGCGGGACTCGACAGCTGGACAACCTGCGGCATTACCTGCTACGAAGACAGCAAGCTTGGCCGCATGACCGCCTGCCTGGTTTCCCCGTTAGGCAAGGAACGGAGCACGGTCATGACCAAATCGTTCAGCAGCATGACCTACATGATGCAAGCTGCGATCGCAATCGCTGCCGAGGGGCCTTACGCTTCGGAGATGGAGAAAGTGCTGAATCTGCAAGGCGAGATTGTCCGCAACGGCCAAAGCTTCTCGGAAAGCTTGGTTGCGGAGAACGATTTTAATAAATATATTTACCTAGGCATGGGGGCATATTTCGGACTGGCCCAAGAGGTTTGTCTTAAGCTGAAAGAAATGTCCTACGTATGGACGGAAAGCTACGGAACGCTGGAATTCCGTCATGGGCCGAAGTCGGTTGTAGAGCCGGGCACGCTTGTCTGTCTGCTCGTCTCCGAGCAGGCCCGGGCCTACGAGCTGAAGGTCGCCGAAGAGATGAAGGAATACGGGGCGTTCGTGCTGCTGGTGACGACGGCCAAGGGCGAGGATACGGTATTCGCAGATGCTGTATTCGAGATCGGAGCCGGCGAACTGTCCGACGAAGCCCGCGCGGTGCTGTACCTGCCATTGCTGCAATACCTTGGGTTTTATACGGCTATGAAACGCGGCGTCGATCCCGATCAACCGCGGAATTTGACGCAAGTCGTCAAGATTTGATCATAAAGGAGCCTGTGGAATGACACGCAACAAATCGGAGAGACAGGAGCAGGTGCTTGCTTATCTCGAAAGGTACGGCAGCATTTCCTTACCCGAAATGACCGAGAAATTCGATTGCTCGGAAGCGACGGCAAGACGGGATCTCGACGATCTGGTCAAAGCGGGAAAGGTCATTCGCACAATGGGCGGCGGAGCGAAATACGGAGGAGCGGGGCTGATCCGCGAGGTTCCTTTTCGGGAGAAACAGCGCGCGCTGTATCGGGAGAAGGAGGCGATCGCGGAGCTTGCCGCTTCCCTGGTGGAGGAAGGCGACGTCATCGGCTTGACGGGCGGTACAACGACCTTCCTGATTGCCAAGGAGCTGAAGAAAAAGCGGAACATTACGGTTGTCACCAATGCGGTGAATATCGCGATGGAGCTTGCCGACGGAGAGGAACTGCAGGTCGTTCTGACGGGGGGCGTGCTGCGCAACCGCAGCTTTGAGCTGTGCGGTCCGTTGGCGGAGCAAACGGTCAAGGCGCTGAATATTCACAAAATGTTTATGGGCGTGGACGGCGTGACGAAGCAGGGCGTGAGCACCTACTCGGAGCTGGAAGCGAACATTGCGAATTTGCTTATGCAGAGATCCCGTCAAACGATCGCGGTGTTCGACCACACGAAGCTTGGCAAATCTTCGCTCTTCCATGTAGCGGCGTTGGATGAGCTGCATGCCTGTATTACCGATGAGTTGCCCGAAGAGTCATCCGACGCCGAACACGAGCTGAGCGGCGTAAAAGTCTATACGACGGCTGGCCGCTCGCGTTCGGGAGGAGAGACGTAAAGTGAAGATTACGATTGGCGTGGACGTCGGCGGTACGAATATTGTCTGCGGAGCGGTGGAGTCCTCCGGCCGGGTTCTGGCGAAGGTCAAGCGGCCGACGGGCGCGTCTGACGGCTCGGCCGCCGTGCTGGATCGAATCGCCGATATGGTAAACGAAGTTCGGGCAGCGGCAGGAGCTGGCGTCTCCGTTGAAAGTGTTGGCTTGGGAATTCCCGGACTGGTCGATCCGGCGGCGGGCGTGTCGCGCTTTGCCAGCAATCTGAAGTGGCGGGATATTCCGGTTGCCGCAGAGCTCGGGCAGCGAATCGGCTTGCCCGTATTCGTCGACAACGACGTCCGGATGTATGTCTTCGGAGAAGCGGCAGCCGGTGCGGGCCGAGGGTACGAGCATGTGCTGGGCATCACGATCGGAACCGGGATTGCCGCTGCGATCGTTAACGGCGGAGATTTGTACTACGGCTATAAGGGAATGTCGGGAGAAATCGGGCACATCCGCATGGAGGGCGTAAACGAGGTTTGCTCTTGCGGCCTAATCGGCTGCCTGGAGACCGTCGCCTCGGCGTCCGGCATGGTCAGGCAAGCTCGCAAAGCGCTGGAGGCCGGCCGTGCCAGCTTGCTCGCGGAGCGGTTCTCCGGAGAAGGGCTGGAGCGGATGACGGCGGCAGATTTGTCCTCGGCAATGGACGAAGGGGATGCGCTGGCCACGGAGATTATAACCCGTGCCGGCAGATTAAACGGCCAGGCGCTGGCTGCCGCGACGATGACGCTTAGCCCGCAGGTCATTGTCGTAGGCGGAGGCGGGGCGCTGGCCGGGGAACGCCTGCTCGCGCCGCTGCGCGAAGAGCTGTATCGCTCGGTGCTGGATAATTTCCGCGAGGACCTTCAAGTCTTGACGGCAGAGCATAATGACGACGCAGGCATTATCGGAAGCGCGTTGTACGCCCGGCGCAGCTTAGAGTCAAAATAAGAGAAGAGAAACCGGAGGAACCCATTATGGCACTCGTATCATCTACGCCGCTTTTGGAAGCGGCCCGCGAAGGCGGATATTGCATCGGGGCTTTTAACGTCCATACGCTGGAAATGCTTCAGGCGGTCGTAGAGGCTGCTGAAGAAACGAAATCTCCGTTGATCATTCAATCCACCGTAGGAACGGTTAAGCATCTGGGACCCGATTATATCGCGGCCGCAGCTACGGTGGCAGCGAATCGCAGCTCGGTTCCGATCGCGCTTCATCTGGATCACTGCTCGGATTTCGGTACGATTATGCAGTGCATTAGAGCGGGCTACACTTCGGTAATGATCGATGCGTCGCATGATCCGTTTGACCTTAACGTCGCCCAGACCCGCAAGGTTGTCGAAGCGGCTTCCGCCGTGGGCGTGAATGTCGAAGCGGAGCTGGGCCGTGTGGGCGGCGTAGAGGATGACATCGTCGTGGACGAGCGCGACGCCCAGCTGGCCGATCCCGACGAATGCGCCAGATTCGTCGAGCTGACAGGCGTTCATACGCTGGCGCCGGCAATCGGCACGGCTCACGGAATCTATAAGGGCGATCCGAATATCGACTTTGACCGGATCGGTCGTATCGCGGGCAAAGTATCGGTCCCGCTCGTTCTTCACGGCGGCTCGGGCATCCCCGACGAGCAGGTGAGGAGAGCGGTCTCGCTTGGCATGTCCAAGATGAACGTGGCGACAGAGCTGCGGATCATCTTCTCCGATGCGATCAAGCAGGTGTTTGCAGGTAATCCGGAAGAGAACGATCCCCGGAAATATATGGTCCCGGCCAAGCAAGCGCTCAAGGAAGCGGCGATCGCCAAGATGCGCTTGTGCGGATCGATCGGCAAAGCTTAAGCAAGGCGGGTGCAGAAGTTGAAACGATCCACGACCAATAGGATTACGACCGTCACCTTGAATGCGGCCATCGACAAAACCTATTATGTGCCGGCGCTTGATAAGGGCAAGGTGACGCGAGCGGAGAAGGTGCTGTCCACCGCGGGGGGCAAAGGCCTTAATGTGGCTAGAGTGCTGAGGCAGCTGGGCCATGCGGAAGTGACCGCAACCGGATTTGCGAGCGGGTATAACGGACAATTCATTACCAATCGGGTGAAGGAAGCCGGCATTCGTTCGGAATTTATCGAGGCGACGGGGGAATCGAGGCTTTGCCTGAATTTCATCGATGGCCGCGACGGCTCTTCCACGGAGGTGCTGGAGCCTGGACCTACGGTATCCGGCGAACAGATCGCGCTGTTCAGGGATAAGCTTGCCCGGCTGAGCGCCGAGTCGTCTTTGGTTGTTTTCTCCGGCAGCTTGCCCGGAGGGATGGCGGCGGACGCTTATGCGGAGCTGATCGCCCTTTCCCGTGCGGCCGGAGCCGACGTATTCCTGGATACAAGCGGAGAAGCGCTTGTTCGGGGCATTGCCGCGAAGCCGACCTTCATCAAGCCGAACGAGGATGAGCTTGCCGCCCTGCTGCCTGAAGGAGGGAGCTCCGACTTGCGCGAGTCGCTTCAGAAGCTGATGGGGCAAGGTCTTCCGATTGTCGTGGCAACGCTTGGGGCGCAAGGCGCCGTTGCCGGCGTAGACGGTCGGCTCTACCGAATTCGCATTCCGAAGCTGCAGGTTGTCAACACGGTAGGCAGCGGAGATTCTTTCGTCGCGGGATACGCATTCGCGCACGTAAGGGGAGAAGCTCCGGCGGATTGCCTGCGGTATGCGGCTGCGACGGGGAGCGCCAATGCTTTAACGCAGACGACGGGAGACGTTAATCTGTCCGACGTGCACAAACTGCTTAGCGACATTTCCGTAGAGGAGTGGCTCTGAGCCCCAAGAAACGATAGATAATGTTGCTGACTTGCTAATCAAGCCGCCCGGCGCATATGCGCCGGGCGGCTTGAGCTTGTGCGCCCGGCATGGGCGATAACTAGGTGGTGAAAGTCCACTACAGACTTGGCAGTAGGAACTGTTAGCTGAAGGCAAGGGTGTCAGTCGTGAGGCCGAATCTGAAGGAAGCCGGAGGCAAACCCTCGGTCTGACGAACAGATAATCACATAGAAGGCATGGTGAGACGGACGAGCTTGCAAGTCAAAGCAAAGTCCAATTCTGCCCGAATCTCATCATGTAGATGTGGCAGATGGATGAGGGGAAAGTTATCGCTCTTACCCGGGGAGGTCTCACAGACGTGGAGTAGGAAAAAAAGAAACAAATGCCGTTCACGCGCCTCACTCTCGCGCATTAGTTTACTTTTACATAACTAATGTCCGATCACACCCTCACTCTCACGCATTAGTTTACTTTTACATAACTAATGCCCGCCCACGCCCCTCACTCTCACGCGTTAGTTTACTTTTGCATAACTAATGCCCGCCCACGCCCCTCATTCTCACGCGTTAGTTCGCTTTTACATAACTAATGTCCGCTCACTCTCCCCATTTTCTCGCGCACTAGTTCACTTTTACATAAGGTTGCAGGAGCGCGGAGCATCGAAGCTCGGGAAGGAAAAGTAAAGAGACGGTGCAATCGACTTGATGGAACGCATACTGGGCGGAGAAAATCTGAACCGAGCCTACAAGCAGGTCAAACGCAACCACGGAGCGCCGGGAATCGACGGGATGACCGCCGAGGCAGCGCTGCCATGGCTGCGGGAAAACAGAGATGAACTCCTGCAAAGCATTCGGAATGGAAGCTACAGGCCAAGCCCGGTGCGACGCAAGGAGATCCCCAAGCCAGATGGCAGCGGCGTGCGGAAGCTCGGTATCCCCACAGTCGTAGATCGCATCATTCAGCAAGCCATCGCCCAGCAACTGCAACCATTGTTCGAGCCGCTCTTCTCGGAGGGAAGCTATGGCTACCGCCCGGGGCGAAGTGCGCAACAAGCCATCCGAAAAGTAAAAGCTTATGCGGAGCAGGGGTACGACCACGCGGTCGAAATTGATCTGTCGAAATACTTCACGTTGAACCATGAACTGCTTCTGAACCTCTTGCGCAAACAAATCCAGGATAAGCGCGTAATCGACCTGATCAAGAAGTATCTGAAAAGCGGATTTATGGAAAACGGGATACGCCGCGAAACGGAAGAAGGCTCGCCTCAGGGCGGACCGTTGTCACCGCTTTTGGCAAACTTCTATCTGAACGAATTCGATCAGGAGATGAAAAGACGGGGAGTGACGGTCATCCGCTATGCGGACGACATCGTGGTGCTTGCGAAGAGCAGGCGTGCAGCGATGCGGCTCCTGGAATCCAGCCGAACCTATTTGGAAAATCGGCTAAAGCTCCAGATGAATACGCAGAAGAGCAAGGTAGTCAGCGTCGTGGCACAAAAGCACTTCAAATTCCTCGGATTTGCAATGGGGAAGAACGGAAACGGCGTATACATACGCGTACATCGTCAATCCCTGGCCAAGGCGAAGAAGAAGCTGAAAGAGTTAACGAATCGAAGCCAAGGCAGAAATGCACGGCAGGTCATGGAGAATGTAAAGATCTACATTCGCGGTTGGATTGGTTATTTCTACGTACCCGACATGAAGCGAATCTTGCAGAACTGGAATGAATGGTTGCGAAGACGGATGCGCATGTACATATGGAAGCAGTGGAAGAAGCCGAAAACGAAGGTGCAAAACCTGCGCAAGCTGGGAGTTCCGGAGTGGCAGGCCTACCAATGGGGAAATACAAGGCTCGGGTACTGGCGCATAGCCGGTAGTGCGGTACTGCATCGTCCTGTCACAAACGAAAAGCTCGCACAGGCAGGGTATTATGACTTCCCTGCTCAGTACGAAGCGGTTGAACCGTCGTTACTGAACGGTACGTACGGTGGTGTGGAAGGTCAGCTACTCAACTAATGGGTAGCCTCCTATCCGATCATATTCAGGCATCCGACCTTCACGTTAGAGGAAGCTTACGGCTGACCCTCAGTTCCGTCAAGCGAACCCAGCGGATTCCAAGGGCCGAGCTGATGACCCTTCCACTCGGTTCCGTCCTCGTAAATTTCTTTTTTCCATATCGGGACCTTCTGCTTCAGCCTCTCGATCGCATATCGGCTCGCTTCGTAGGCGCCTTCACGATGCGCGGAGGAGACCGCAATAGCGACGCTGATCTCGCCTATGCCAACCATTCCGATCCGGTGGCTGATCGCGCTTAGCGTGCCGGGCCATCGGGCGGCAATCTCTTCGCCGATTGAGGCGAGAGCGGCTTCGGCCATCGGCTTGTAAGCTTCGTATTCAAGAGTGACCGTTCGCTTGCCGAAGGTCCACTCCCGCGTCGTGCCCACGAATACCAGCGAAGCGCCGCGATCAGGGTGAGACACCCGGGAAAGCGTTCTGCCGGGGTCGATGGGCCCTTCGATAATCTCGTATCGTTTATCTTCGGACAGAGCGGAATTCGGATGATTCTCGTCCGTCATCCCTCCGGACACCGGAGGCAACAGGGCAATTTCGTCGTCATCCCCGATTAAAGCCGATTCGGGGGCATACTCCTGATTCCGGGCCACGAAGCAAATAGCCAGGAGCTCCGCATGCTCCGGATGCTGTTCCGCAAGCCTGCGTTTGATCTGACCCGCCGTCAGCTCGTTCTCCGGCCATTGCGGACGAATTCGGCGTTGTCCCAACCGTTCCGCCAACCCGGCGAACAGCTGAATGGTCCATCCTGCGCTCATGTTCCGCCTCCAATTCCTTCATGCTCATGACAAACATTCCCTTTGGCAAGCATACCATATCCCCTAGGAAAATGTTATGCTAAAAGGACACATGAATGGCGCTTCAGGGGGGCTTGGCATGCCGGATTTAATCGACAGATTTGGGAGAAAACATACGTACCTCCGTATATCCGTCACCGATAAATGCAACCTGCGCTGTCTCTACTGCATGCCTGAGGAGGGCATGAAGTTCATGGAGCAGGAGCGGCTGCTGTCCTATTCCCAAATTCTCGAGGTCGCAAGCGCCGCGGCCAGGCTAGGGGTGCGCAGGTTTCGCATTACGGGCGGCGAGCCCCTTGTGCGGCCGGGGCTGGAGGAGCTGGTGGCCGGGCTGGCAGATCTGCCGGGCGTAGAGGATATTTCTCTCACCACGAACGGACTGCTGCTGGCCCAGCAGGCGCATCGACTCAAGCAAGCCGGACTGCGCCGCGTCAACGTCAGTCTGGATACGATGGACCCGATTCGCTTCAAATTCATCGCGCGGCGCGGGGAGCTTCAGCGCGTCTGGGAGGGCATTGAGGCGGCTTCCGAAGCCGGATTGCTGCCGATCAAGCTGAATTGCGTGCTGCTTAAGGGAGTCAATGAGAGCGAGATTGGCCGCTTTCTCAAGCTTGCGACGGAGCGGCCGGTTCATGTCCGATTTATCGAATACATGCCGATCGGACACGACGATGCCGGCTGGCGAGAGCACTATCTGCCGCTATCCCGCGTACTGGAGGAAGCTTCGCAGCTCGGTTATGCGCTTGAGAAGATCGACGGGCCCGAAGGCAGCGGGCCGTCGGAAAACTGGAGGATCGAGGGGGGAGCAGGCACCTTCGGGCTGATTCACCCGGTCAGCAGCCATTTTTGCAGCAACTGCAATCGATTGCGTCTGACAGCGGACGGCCATATCAAGCCGTGCTTGTACTGGATGGATGAATTAAACGTCAAGCCCGCGCTCGGATTTTCGGAGGAGATGGAGCAGATACTTCGGAAAGCGATGGAACTGAAGCCCGAGAATCACGAGATGGCCGCATTGCTTGCGGGGGACCCACTACGCCATGTGCCGACGGAGCGGCGAATGTCGCAGATCGGCGGTTAGGAGAGAATCGTATTGTCCGTTATCGTTACATTACCCAATGATCGCCGACTCGCAACCACGCCGGCGGAGATGGCCGGGCTTGCCGGCGCGGTTGTTCCCGTAAGCGACCGGGTGCCGGGCATCGAAGGAGAGGGGATTGACGTCCTCGCCTGGTATAGGTTGTTTGCAGAAGCCAGCCCCGTGCCTACGCATCTTGTTGCGACGGCTGGAGATCGCTTCGAGGCGACTGTTCCCTGGGAGCAGCTCAAGGATGCGCTCTTCCAAGTCTCCAAGGAAGGTCGCTTGCGCTTGTACGTCCCGAACGGCACGAGCGCTTGCCTTAATGTCAAGAACGTCGTATCCTTGTTGTTCGCCTGCGACAAAAAGAAGGGAACGGAGGCCTCCTTCGGCTTTAAGAACGAAATCTCGCCGGACGAGCTGAGCCGAGGATTGTCCCGCCGATGAAGAAATCGAATGTCAAGCTGACCTTGCTGCATACCAATGATCTACATAGTCATCTCGAAGAAGCCTCGAAAATCGGAAAATACATTGCCGAGACCAGAGCCGGCATCGATGAGGAGTCCATGATTGTCGTCGATTGCGGCGATTTTCTGGATCGGGCACGGTTGGAAACCGAAGGCACGATGGCCGATGTGAACCGGGCTTTGCTGGAACGAATCGGCTACGACGCGGTCCTTCCGGGGAATAACGAAGGGCTCAGCTACACGCCCGAAGAGCTGGACCGCATATTCGAGGGCTTCTCCGTTCCGTTCGTCTGCGCGAACATGAAGCTTCTCAAGACGGGACGGTCTCCCCGCTGGATGATTCCTTCGCTTGTGCTGGTCAAATCAGGCGTGCGCGTCGGCCTGATCGGACTCACGGTGTCTTACAGAGAATATTACCGGCTGCTGGGCTGGGAGTCTGCGGATCCGATGGAGACGCTGCGGGCGGAGATCGACCGCCTGCGGACCGAGGTGGACGTCTTGATCCTGCTGTCGCATCTGGGCTTGCGTGCGGATGAGCAAATCGCCGCAACCGTTCCGGGAATCGATCTTATTCTGGGGGGGCACACGCATCATCTGCTGGAGGTTCCGCTCCTAATCGGAAACACCGCAGTGTGTGCGGCAGGGAAGTTCGGCGCCTATATCGGGCATTTGGAGCTGGAGTTCGATACGGACAGCGGACGGCTCAGCGTTAAGGGAGGAAGCCGCTCGACCGACGGCATGACGTCCAGCCCGGAGCTCGATGCGTTGATTGCGGCCCATCGCCGACAGGCTCAACACAAGATGAGCCGGAGGGTCGCCTTATTGAAAGAGCCTCTGGCTTGGAGCCATGATCGGGAATCCGTCTTGCCGACGCTGCTGGCCGCGGCGCTGCGCGAGCTGGCGCAGGCGGAGCTCGCTCTCGTGAATGCAGGACAATTTCTGGAAGGGCTGCCCGCCGGCGGGGTGACGGAAGAAACCATCCATACCATCTGTCCGTCCCCGATTAATCCCTGCCTGATACGGCTTCCGGGAAGGCTCATTCTTCGTTCGCTGGAGGAGAGCCTGCTGCCCGAGTTTCAGAACCTGGAGATCAGAGGCTTCGGCTTCCGCGGCCGCGTGCTTGGCCTATTGTGCATGGACGGCCTTGAGGCGATTGCGGATCTGTCCGAGGCGCCCTACAACCGTATCAAGAAGGCAACCGTCAACGGGGCGCCCTTGGACGAGCACCGGATATACTCCGTCGCCACGCTGGATATGTTCACGTTCGGCGTCGGTTACCTCGGGCTGCACGAGGGACAGGATGTTCGTTATTTCCTTCCGGAGTTCATCCGGGACGTGCTTTCCCGCGCGCTTAACGACGAAGCTTTGGTGGAGCGCGCCAAGACGCCGAGATGGCGGTATGAAGAAAAATAGCCCTGATATCGAACCCGCGACCCGGCAGACTGAACGATTCCTAATGAGGAGTGAATGGAGCCATGCTGCATTGGTTTGATTCGATTGTGCTAGGAATTGTCGAAGGGCTTACGGAATTTCTGCCGGTATCCTCGACCGGCCACATGATTCTGACGAATAAGCTGCTGGGCTATGAAGAAGCGCCGGAGCAGCTGAAGACGTTCGAGATTGTCATTCAGTTCGCCGCGATTCTGGCTATAGCGCTCGTCTATCGCGGCAAGATTCTGCAAGTATTCGGGCTGGGTAAGCCGCAGGCGGTGCGCGGGCTGTCCGTCAACGCTTTCCCGAAGCGCAGGCTGAATCTGCTGCATGTTGCGCTGGGGATCGTTCCTCCGCTGGGCGTCGCCTATCTGTTTCGTGATTATATTAAAGAAATCGGGTTTCATACGGCTCCGGTGCTATGGGCGCTTGTCGCGGGCGGCATATACATGTGGGTAAGCGAAGCGCTGTACGATTCGGGAAAGATCAAACGAACGGCAGAGACGATGGACGATATTTCGTACAAGCAGGCGCTCCTGATCGGAGTGCTGCAATGCGTCTCCGCCGTATGGCCGGGCTTCTCCCGGTCCGGCTCGACGATCGCCGCAGGAATGCTGGGAGGGGTCAGCTACCGGGCCTCCGCCGACTTTTCCTTCTTCATCGCTATTCCGATTATGACCGTAGCTACAGGCTACGAAGTGCTGAGCAACCTCGATAATTTCCGATCCGGACAAATCGATGCGGGATTTCTGCTGACCGGCTTTATCGTCTCTTTTCTCGTGGCCTGGCTTGTCGTCGTCGCTTTTCTGAAGGCGCTGCAAAAGTTCAAGCTTAAATATTTTGCCTGGTATCGTTTTGTCGTCGCGGGATTGTTCTATTTCTTTATTATGAGATAATGCCTTATAGCCGGGTAGAAATGTCGATCCGTGCGGGACGATTGAATTTTTTCCTCAATCCACTCTTCAATAACGGGAAAAGGCTACCGATGTAATGGTATAGAAATAATGCCTTCAGACCCGATCCAGACATCCAAGGGGGAAGATTACGAATGCGCATGATGCCGATTTCTCTTTGCCGACCCGGCATGAGACTGGCCAAGAGAATCTACTCCGACGATGGCATTGTGCTATTGGCTGAAGGCGTCGAGCTAACTGCTACCCTGATCCGTCGCTTAGGAGAATGCGGAATCAGCTTCTTATACTTGCAGGATCACCGAACGGATGATATCCTCCTGCCCGAGCTGCTAAGCGATGAAACGCAGCTGCGGACGCTCCAGACGATCCGATCGACGTTTCGGGACTTGATCAATAATACGCCTAATCGCAACAAATCGGGCAGCTACCCTTACATAGGTCGCAAAATGCGCGAAGTGATGAACCTGATCATGGAGGATCTCGGCAGAAGCAAGGACGCGATGATTATGCTGATGAATCTGCACATGGTCGACCATTATCTATACATGCACTCGATGAATGTGTGCGTCTATACGACATTGCTGGGCATGGCGCGAGGGTACGCGCATGAAGAATTGGTTACCCTCGGTCTTGGCGCCCTGCTGCACGACGTAGGCAAAACGCAAATCTCCATGCAGGTGCTGCAGAAGCCGGGAGCGCTGTCCGATTACGAATTCGATGAGATGAAGCGTCATACCGACCGGGGATTCTATCTGCTGAAGGATGAGCCGAATATCCCCATTCTTGCGGCGCATTGCGCGTTCCAGCATCATGAGAGGCTGAACGGCACCGGATATCCGAGAGGCATTAAGGGAGACGAAATTCACGAGTATGCAAAATGGATCGGCATCGTCGATTCCTACGATGCCATGACCAGCCGAAGGGTGTACCGGGAAGCCATGTTACCCCATCAGGCGGTGGAGATGCTGTATTCCGGGAGCGGCACTTTGTACGAGACATCCATGCTTCAGCTGTTCCGGGATAAGGTCGCGATCTATCCGATCGGCATGACGGTCAAGCTGAGTACGGGACAGAGCGCCGTCGTATGCGATATCAACTCCACCTGCGCGCATCGTCCGATTATCCGGGTGCTGACGGACGAGTACGGCATCGAGCTGAAGGCGCCGTACGATCTGGATCTGTCTACGCATCTGAACGTCCTGATTACGAGTATTGAGCTGGATGCCGAGAACAAGAAAATGATATCGGTCTAAACCCATAGGCTGCACGCACAGGAGGAACTTTGCCCCCTTGGCGGGCAGCTTGTTTCGACTTCCGGGAGAGGGAGGTTTGTTTTTATCCTCTTCGACCGCTACAATATAAGCAACGTATAGAACGACAGGAGCATGAAACATGCAACAAGCCTTAACCCCAACGACGGACCGGGGGCCATATTCGCCGCCGAGCGACTGGAAGGTCCTCTCGCCGTCTTATGATCCCTGGGACCCGATCCGGTCCTTGCAGCGCTTCGGACGCCATGAATTGACGAGCGTTGAATTGACGGTGACCCATCTGTGCAACATGAGGTGCGAGCACTGCGCCGTAGGCGACAGTCTGACGATGTCGGAGGCGCCGCATCTGCCGCTCGATCTTGTTTTCCGCAGATTAGACGAGGTGCAGCATCTGGAGACGATCAGCATGACGGGCGGGGAGCCTACCTTCCGTCTGGAGACGGTTCGCGACATTCTGCTTCCGGTGCTGAAGTACGCCCGGGAACGGGGCGTCCGTACGCAACTGAACTCCAATGTGACGCTGGATTTCGAACGATACGAGCTGATCGCGCCTTTTTTGGATGTCATGCACATATCCTTTAACTACACGCAGGCGGAAGATTTTCATCAGGTCGGCTTTGCCCGTACGGGCCGAAGCGTGCGCCTGGAAACGACAAGCAAGCTATATGAGCGAATGATCGACAATGCGCGCAGATTGGCCGCGGGCGGATTATTCGTCTCGGCGGAATCGATGATCAATTATCGCACGCATGACAAAATCGCGGATATTCACCGACTGATTGCCGAGATGGGCTGTGTGCGCCATGAGGTTCATCCCATGTATCCCAGCTCGTTCGCGTCGGGTCTGCCGTCCATTACCCGCGAGCAGATGCTGGCAGCGGTGAACGCGCTGCTGGACGTCCGTCACCCGGACATCTGGATGCTGTTCGGTACGCTGCCGTTCTACGCCTGCAACGACAATGCCGAGGAGGGACGATTGCTCCGCCGGCTGAAGGAAGAAGCGAATGTGACCGTCCGCAACGATCCGGATGGAAGAAATCGGGTGAATGTCAATCTGTTCAGCGGCGACGTCTATGTGACCGACTTTGCCGCGATTCCCCCGTTCGGCAATATCCGCGGCGAGAAGCTGGACGACGTGTTTGCCAAGTGGCAGGAGCATCCGATGCAGCAAGCGATTAATTGCCATTGTCCGACGGCCTCCTGCTGCGGTCCAAACCTGCTGGTGTCCGATATGTATTATCGCGGCGTCGATTTTACGAAAAGACAGGCATTCCCGTAACTCTTCGCGAAGCGACTGACCCGCGGAGAGAAAGAGGAGGAGCGCGATCTACTTGGAACTTCAATGGGATTTAATTTTCTGGAACATTGTTCTCGTACTGTTCTTAGTGTTTCTTAACGGATTTTTCGTGGCTTCGGAATTCGCACTGGTGAAGGTTCGGCAATCCCGGCTCACGCAGCTGAACAACGAGGGCAATGTTCGCGCGAAGTATGCGCTCAAGGTCAACCAAAGGCTGGACGCGTATCTGTCGGCGACGCAATTGGGCATTACGCTCGCCTCCCTTGGACTCGGCTGGGTGGGAGAGCCTGCGATCGCGGATTTGATTATCTCGCCGCTGCTGCATGAATTCGGCGTAACGGACGAAACGGTCATTCACACGATCGCCTTCGCCACCGCGTTCTGCATCATTACTTTTCTGCACATCGTGCTCGGGGAGCTTGCGCCCAAGTCGCTCGCCATCCAGAGGTCGGTAGGCGTCTCGCTGTGGCTCTCGTGGCCGCTGCTTATGTTCTACAGGCTGTTCTTGCCTGTCATCTGGTTTCTGAACGGCACAGCGAATCGCTTGCTGAAGCTGATCGGAGTCGAGCCGGCCAGCGAGCACGACACGGCGCATACGGAGGAAGAAATCCGGATACTGATGGATCAAAGCGCCAAAAGCGGCATTATCGACAAGGACGAAATGACGTTGTTTGATAATGTGTTCGAATTTGCCGATCGGGTGGCCCGCGAGGTCATGCTGCCGAGAACGGACATGGACTGTTTATTCGCGAACGTGTCCTATGCGGATAACATGAAGCAGGTATACGCTACGAAGCATACGCGTTATCCGGTCGGCCTGGAGGACAAGGACCAGATTATCGGATTCGTACATATTACGGATTTGCTTACGGCGGACCCGGATGAAGATCATGACATCAAGCATTTTCTAAGACCCATTCTCAGCGTTCCCGAGTCTATGGAGGTCAGCAAGGTGCTAAGGCTCATGCAGCGCAAAAAATCGCAGGTGGCCATCGTCATCGATGAATACGGCGGAACCGCGGGCATGCTGACTGCCGAGACGATTCTGGAGGAGATTGTCGGGGAGCTTCAGGATGAATTCGACGATGAGCTTCCTACAGTCGTCGTAAAAGGGGAATTAACGTCCGTGGACGGGCGTATGCTTATTGAAGACGTGAACGATCTGCTGGATCTGGAGATCGAGGACGAAGAGGTCGACTCCATCGGCGGCTGGCTGTTCAATCATCTCGAAGGCAATATATCCAAGGGCCAGAAGGTCATTCACGAGGGATATGTGTTCGAGATCGCGCAGACGGAGCGGTTAAGGGTGCAGCGCGTTCATATTTTCAAAAACAAAATCACCGTCGTAGACGGCGGGGCTTCTACCGGAGCATCGAAAGAAAAGCAGCAATAGCGGGGAGCGGGAGAAAGGGGATAGACCGTGCCGATACGCGTATTGGTGCTTATGGTCGTATCGCTTGCGTTTTTGTACTTGCTGTTTACAGTCGGAGCTCCGTTCCTTCTGGCGCTTGTGGCCGCGATCTTCCTGGAGCCTCTGACGCTGCTGCTCATGAACAGAACGCGGATGAATCGGCTCGCCGCGTCCACCCTCTCCAGCACGCTCTTCACGGTTCTCCTTCTCGGCATGCTTGGGCTGATCGGCATGAAGCTCGTCAGCGAGCTGAGGGCCTTCCTGGATAAGATGCCCGCCATGCTGAAGAACGCCGACTACTATTTCCAGACGTGGATCGAACGAGCCCAGGCTTACTCTGACAGCGGAACCGCGCCGTTGCCGAATCAGCTGGAGGATTGGGTGTCCAACGCGATGGCCGCGCTCGGGCAGCTGTCGACGAAAATTTCCGGCATGCTGTTCAGCTTCGCTTCCGGCATCCCCGATTTCTTTATTTTTTTTATCGTCTTCCTCGTCGCCGTATATCTCTTCTCGCTGAGCTTGCCGGTTATGAAGAGCTCGTTCTTATCCTTGTTCGAGGAAAAATCTCGGCTTCAGGTAGAGGAGGTCTTGAACAGTCTCCGCAGGTCCGTGTTCGGCTTTCTTCGCGCTCAACTGCTGCTTAGCGTCATTACCTATGTGCTGTCGTTCGCCGGGCTGCTGATCATAGGAACCGGTTATCCGCTTGCCATTGCGTTATTGATCGTGGCCGTGGACATTCTTCCCGTTCTGGGGGTCGGTTCGGCTCTTGTGCCATGGGCTGTCTACCAGATCGTGACGGGGGACCTGTACACCGGCATCGGACTTATTCTGTTGTTCCTCGTGATTACGATCGTTCGCCGAATCGTCGAACCGAAAATTCTCGGGGATGCGGTAGGCATCGGCGCATTGTCCGCATTAATCAGCTTGTATGTCGGTTATAAGCTGGTCGGGGTTATCGGGGTCTTCCTGGGACCGATCGCCGTCATCCTGTTCATGGCGATGCGCAAAGCGGGCTTGTTCGACTTCAAAATCAAGTTCCAATAAGGCTTGGACAGTAAGGCTCGCGCCGATACGCGGGCTTTTTTTTGATGCGATCGGCCGGAAAATCCGAATTCCCGTCATGAGACGACCCGTTGCCGCAATAAAATGTAAACGACGCCGGACGGTCCGGATTCTGGCCGGAAGCGCGGAATCCCCGAACGGAAAGCGTGCATTCATCGATGGATACAGAGGAGGTAGCCGGATGAACGATGCTCAATGGCGGAGCTGGACGCCTTATGTCGGCCCGCATGATCCCTGCCCGCCCATCCGCGTGAAGTGGTTTGTCGTCCCGCCCAACCAATACATCGTATTTCAGCCCATGAATCTGCCGCAATTTTCGCTGGAGGAGGCGCTCGAACGCGGTACGCTATGGCCGGCCTTGTACAGCTCTTACCCGTCCAGACGAGCGGTGAAGGGGGGGAAAGCGAATGGTTGAGCGATTCGACCGCGAGGAACGCAGCGAGAGGATGGAGCGCTATGACCGGGGAGAGCGCCATGAGCGAAGCTCAAGGAACGAGCAGGGCAAAAGCCCGTCGCAGGGCTCGGGGTTCCCCGCGCAGCATGCCAGGGATGACGAGGCATACTGCCGGGAGCTTCTGGAGCTTCAGAGGACGGACTTTGCTTTGGTCGAACTGACCTTGTACCTGGATACCCATCCAGCAGACATGCAGGCGGTCCAGCAGTTCAACCAGCTTTCGCAGAGACGGCGACAGATTGCCAGCGAATTCGAAATGAAATACGGTCCATTGCTGCAATTCGGCCTCAGCTACAGCCGCTTTCCCTGGCAATGGATCGAGACTCCGTGGCCTTGGCAAGTATAAGGAGGGGGCTTGGACATGTGGATCTATGAGAAAAAGCTGCAATATCCCGTCAGAGTAAGCAAGTGCGATCCTCGGATGGCACGGTATCTGGTCGAACAGTATGGCGGAGCGGACGGAGAGCTGTCGGCGGCTCTGCGATATCTGAATCAACGATACACCATTCCGGACAAAGTAATCGGTCTTCTTACAGATATTGGAACTGAAGAATTTGCGCATTTGGAAATGATTGCGACGATGATCTACAAGCTGACCAAGGACGCGACTCCGGAGCAGTTGGAGGCTGCCGGATTGGGAGCGAATTTCGTCAACCATGACGGGGCGATGTTCTACAACAACGCTGCGGGCGTGCCCTGGACGGCCGCCTACATAGCGGCCAAGGGTGATCCGATCGCCGATTTGTACGAGGATATCGCGGCGGAGGAGAAGGCCAGAGCGACGTATCAGTGGCTGATCGACTATACCGACGACGTCGATATTCAGGACTCGCTCAAATTTTTGCGGGAGCGCGAGATTGTGCATGCTTTGCGTTTCAAGGAAGCGGTCGAAATCCTTAAGGACGACAGGGAGCATAAGAAGGTTTACTAGTCCGGCGACCTGACCGGGATTCGAAGCTCGGGTTCGGCATCGTCGATAAGATATGAAGCCAGGAGCGGGGCCTCAGGTTCTTCTTCTGACAATGAAGGCGTCACCGGATTTGTTGGGGGTAGAGGGAACGGAGACAACCCGATTGTTCTGCACCATAATGCCCGCATCGGACAGGGCAAGCTTCGGGCTTCCGCCGTTGACACGGCAGCTCCGAAAGGCGACGGAGCTGATGCGCGCAAGCGGCGTGATAGAGGCTCCGAGCTGCGGCGCTTCGACAATCCATTCGGCGGAAGTCCGGGGTCCTGCATAGCGTTGCAGCGTACGGAAGATCCAGCCCCGCGTCATGTTTCTTAGACAAATCAGCCAGTTGGAGCCGCTGCGCTTGACGATGGCCGCTCGAATCCGGTCGCCGGGATGAACCGGCAAGGGAATGACGGTTTCGGCCGCGGGAAGGATTTCCCACCAGGCGTAGTAGAGCGGCTTTCCTTGAATGAGATCGTGGCCGGTTCCCGTCTGGATCAGATTGCTGTTGCGGAAGCCGTCGATGCCGATCCATGCGGAGGAATAAGCGGAGCCGGACGCGGGCAGCACGAAAGGCACCGTCCATTCCGCGGATACTCGACGGAACGCCCCTTTTTGGCCGGAGACGGCATAGCCGCTCCAATTGCCGGATACCCAGCCGAAGCGGTCCCGCTTGAACCTGTTCAACCTGTCGATCTGACAGGTTTTTTGTACGAGACAAAATTTATCAGTTTCACGCTTATCATTACCTGAATCGTCTCCGCAAAGCTTCACCGGCATAAGAGGACGCCGAAGGCGCTTTTGCTTGTTGAATCGAGACATGTTAGGAGATCACCTCTTTCATCCGATTGTTACAATGAATGCAATTCTGGCGAAGAGAGTTTGGGTAATTTGTCAAAAAGTATCAACAGTATGATAGGATGAAAAGAGAACGTTAAGCTGCCCAATTGTAAGATGAAGGAAACTTTTCCTGCCCTGAGCCGTATTACCTAGAAGTAAGGCCAAGATGGAGTCAGGAGGTGCGACCCGAGTTGGAAACGATGATGATTGTGCTGTTCGCCATTGGGGCGGGATACGCGATTTTGTCGGCTGTTGTCGGTGATGTATTCGGTTTGGAGATGCACGCGGGAGAGCTGCCTTTCCTATCGCCGACGATTATCGCGACCTTCCTAACCGTGTTCGGCGGAGTCGGGTACATGCTGCTGCGCAACACCGGATTAACGCCCGTTCCTGTGGCAAGTTTATCGCTGCTCGCGGCTATCGGAGTGTCCTCTATCGTTCTGTTCATGGTTGTGATTCCGCTTCAAGCCGCCCAGAAGGGAACGGCGAAATCCTCCAAGGAGATGATCGGCCTGGAAGCTAAAGTGATTATCTCCATTGAAGCTCTGAGAATGGGAGAAATCGTATATGAGCAAGGCGGAACGAGGCACAGCGCTCCCGCCAAGGCGATCGAGGATGCAACGATCCCCCAAGGAGCCCAGGTCAGGATCGTGGATGAAATGGCGGGCACTTTCGTCGTAGAGAAAGTCTGAACATCATTCCCATTGCAAAGGAGATGACCTTGGATATGGAGCTGAACTCAACGGTTTATATTCCTGCCGGCATCGCTATCGTCGTTATTTTGCTTATCATTGTATTTGCTTCAAGATATCGCACCGTCAAGGCGGATGAAGCGATGATCGTCACGGGGGCGTTGACCCGGGACGGCATGAAGATCGTCAAGGCAGGCGGCACCTTCGTATGGCCGGTCGTGCAGAATGCGTCCTTCCTGTCGCTGCAGGTGCAGACGGTTGACGTACATACGCCCGAGGTCTATACGGTGCACGGGGTACCGGTAATGGTAGACGGAGTGGCGCAAATCAAAATAAAAGGCGACCAGGAGTCGATGGCGACGGCCGCCGAACAATTTCTCGGCAAACCCGAGGCAGAGCTGAAGAGCATCGCGACTCAGACGATGGAAGGCCATCTGCGGGCGATTCTGGGCACCATGACGGTGGAGGATGTCTACAAAAACCGCGAGGAGTTCGCCAGGAACGTGCAGGAGGTAGCCGCAAGCGATTTGAATAAGATGGGGCTGCAGATCGTATCGTTCACGATCCGCGACGTGCGCGATAAGAACGGCTACCTGGAAGCGCTCGGGCAGCCGCAGATCGCCTCCGTGAAGCGGGATGCCGAGATCGCTAAAGCGAACGCATTCCGGGACGAGCAGGTGGCGAAGTCGAAAGCGCTCGAGGACGGCAAGAAAGCGGAATTTACCGCAGAGACCAACATCGCCGAAGCGCACAAGGCGATGGAGGTGAAGAAGGCGGCGTTTAAGCAAGAGCAGGACATGAAGAAGGCAGAGGCGGATCAAGCCTACAAGCTTCAGGAGGCCCGCACGATGCAGTCGGTTAAGGCCGAGGAAATGCAGATTCAGGTCATAGAGCGGGAAAAACAGATCGAGCTGGAAGCGAAGGAAATCGATCGCCGCGAACGCGAGCTGGTGGCGACGGTGAAGAAGCAGGCGGAAGCCGAAAGATTTGCCCAGGAGCAGCGAGCGGAAGCCGACCGCTACCAGATCGAGGCCAAGGCGAGAGCCGAGGCGGAGGCCGTAAGGCTCGCCGGTAACGCGAACGCGGACAAGGAGCGGGCGGAGGGCACCGCCGAAGCGGACGTCATTCGGCTGAAGGGTCTAGCGGAGGCGGAGGCGAAGGACAAGATCGCGGATGCGTTGCGCAAATACGGCGAGGCGGCGGTCATCGAGCTGATCGTCGAGAAGTTTCCGGAGATCGCCAGGGCGATCGCGGAGCCGCTGTCGAAGACGGAGAAGATCGTCATCGTCGACGGCGGCGGAAGCGGCGCGAACGGCGGGGCAGGCAAGGTTACGGGTTACGTGACGGATCTGCTGGCCAAGATGCCCGAGACGGTGGGGGCGCTTACCGGCGTCGACGTGAATCAATGGCTGCGCAAACTGGCGCAAGGAGACAACTCCATCGATAA
This sequence comes from Cohnella boryungensis, assembly GCF_042651945.1. Taxonomy (NCBI): domain Bacteria; kingdom Bacillati; phylum Bacillota; class Bacilli; order Caryophanales; family Paenibacillaceae; genus Cohnella; species Cohnella boryungensis. The sequence continues at coordinate 27,552 of NZ_JBHSED010000058.1, forward strand.
GAAGTCTCCCCCGGCGGAATAACGCTGTGCACGAAGCAGAGGGCGCTTTGAGCGCCCTCTTTGTACATATAGGCCAAAGGAAATAAATAGATTTTGGAATTGTACAGGGGATTGTAGATATTTGTCGAATAAATAGAAAATAACAACAGGATTAACAAGAGGACTATAGGGGTCATGGATATGTTGCTCAAGAAGGGCTTTAAGCTTAGATATGCCGTCAACGCGCTTGTTTTTTTGACCGTTCTTACGACGGTTGCAATCAGCTCCATGGTTGCTTACCAAAGCGAGAAAAAATCGCTTACGAGGATGACTTTTCAACTCAATCAAATGTATTCGGAGAAGATTTCGGACACCGCAAACGGAATATTCGTAGATATGAAGAAAAGCCTTGCGGTGATGGGACAGTATCTTTCCAAGGATCTCTCCAGGCCCGATCTGCATGAGCAGCTTGATCTCTTCCAGCAAACGAAGCCTTCTTTCAATTCGGTCTTTATTCTGGACAAGAATGGCGTCCTGCTTGAGGCGACCGGCGAATCCCAGAGCAAGATCGGCAGCGTGCTGCTGTCCGACGGCACCAGACAGGCGCTTAAGGAAAAGCGGCCCTTAATTTCCGAGCCATTCGTCAGCGCCGCGACCAACAAGCTTATTGTGATGGTCAGCGAGCCGCTCTATGATTCTTCCGGCAATTACATGGGTTATCTCGGAGGCTCGATCCGACTGCACGAGACGAATATTTTTCAGACGGTGCTCGGCAGCGAGGCCAATCGGGCTGACGGCTCCTATGCCTACGTGACCAGCTCGACCGGCATCTTGCTCTATCATCCGGATGCCGATCGGATCGGCGAGAACGTCGTCGGCAATCCTGTCGTTCAACAGCTGATGGCCGGGAAGAGCGGGGCCCAGCGAGTCATCAACTCCCGCGGAATCGATATGCTGGCCAGCTTCTCCTATATCAAGGAATCGGGCTGGGGGATCGTTGCGCAGACGCCGACGCAGGTTGTCCTGGATTCCGCGAGCCGGTTGGTCGTTAACATTTTGGCTTACATGCTGCCCGCGCTTCTGATTTTCCTGTTCGCGATCTACTGGATTATCCGCAAGCTGTCGGAACCGCTTGCCAAGCTGGCTGATTTCGCGTCTATGCTGGCCCCGACCAACAGCAATATGGATCAATTGCCCAAAATTCATACTTTGAATTACGAGGCCAACGAGCTGCATAAGGCTTTCGGAAGAGCGGTCCGGCATTTCCGCTACCAGTTCGATCATTTGTCCCAGGAAGCCCAGACCGATCCGTTAACGGGACTCTTCAACCGCCGAACGATGGATCGTTTCATCGCGAGCTGGATTGCCAAGAGCAGCCCGTTCTCCATCATCATTCTGGATCTGGACCACTTTAAGCGAGTCAACGACACGTACGGCCATGATGTCGGTGACGAGGTGCTTAAGTTTCTCGCGATTAGCATGCGAAGATTGCTGAAGTCCGAATATGCCTGTTGTCGGCTGGGAGGCGAGGAATTCGTCGTTCTTGTGCCTAACGAAAGCTTCGAGATCGCGCTCGAAAGCGCCGAAAGCATACGCAAATTCATGGCGGAGACCGACAGTCCGACGGGCGATAAAGTGACGCTGTCGGTCGGCGTGGCGCATTATCCCGGCTTCGCCAGCAACGCCGAGCAATTATTCCGCGTGGCGGACGAAGCGCTGTATCGGGCGAAGCACCAAGGGCGCAACAGGGTGGAGGCGGGGCAACCCTTCCTCAAGTCGGAATTAAACGCATAGCACGTGCGCGTCCGGTACCCTCGCCTGTTTTTGTCCCCCTGGGGCAGGCTTGCACATACACTGATTGCGAAATCCCGCAAACTGAGTTCAGGGAGTGTGCCGCTTGCCACAGCATGTCAGAAGCAAATGGAGAAAAACCTGCGCGCTCATGGGCAGTGATTCGTTAAGGCGAATCATTCCCCAAACCGTTCGATACAAGCGATCCGAGCTGGAAAAAATGCTGAATCGATTCGGGATGGTCTACGTTAAGCCGGACGTGGGCACGCATGGCATAGGGGTCATGAGGGTCGAACGGAGAAGGATGCGCTATCGGCTTCAGCATGACCGAAGGCTGCGTTCGTTCGCGTCTTTCTCTGCAATGGCCGTTGCGCTCGAGCGGGGAATGAGAGGCAAACGCTATTTGATTCAGAGAGGCATTCGCTTGCTTAAGCATGAAGGCCGCGTATTCGATCTGAGGGTCATGGTTCAATTGAATCCCAGCCGCAGATGGCAAACGACCGGTCTGATCGGACGCGTCGCGGCTCCGCGCAAAATCGTGACCAATTATCACAGCGGAGGCAGGCTGTTGTCCGTAGGCCGACTGCTGTCGGGCCGAATGGGCAAAGCTGCCGTTCCTTCGCAGATTCGCAAGCTGGAGAAGCTTGGCGAACGTGCCGGAAGGGCGATGCACAAGCGCTTTACGGGCGTGCGCGAGGTTGGCGTAGACGTAGGCCTGGACCGGAGTCTTACGCCCTGGATTATCGAAGTCAATACGCGTCCGGATCCCTATATCTTCCGCAAGCTGAGCAATCCGGCGGTGTTCCGTACGATTCGTCGCTATGCAAGAGCTTATGGACGCCTGTGACGGAAGGAAAAGGATAAGGAGCGATTCCCTGCACGGGGATCGCTCCTTCAATGCTTATAGCGGATGTCGAGCTCGCTGGCCAACGATGTCTACCTGCGAAGCTTTGCGGCGTAAATCCCGCTCAGCCGCTTGGCCGAGACCTTCCAGCTAAAGCGCCGCAGGCAATCCTGCCGGGCCTGCCGGGCCATTCGGCGGCGCGTTCTATCCTCCCGGACAAGCCGAACAATCGCTTTCGCGAACGCTCGAGGCCGTCGATAATCGCGGATCAGATAGCCGTTGCGTCCGTTGTCGACAATTTCCTTTATGCCGCCATTGCGCGAGGCGATGACCGGCAGCCCGCTGGACATGGCTTCGACGTTGACAAGTCCGAATGCCTCATGCTTCTGAGAAGGGCAGACGAACGCATCCGCTTGACGGTAAACCCGGTGGATGCGGCTATGAGGCACCGTGCCCAAAAATCGGGCGCTTACGCGCAGCTTGCGCGCCAGCGATCGCATGCGGCCGACATAGCCTGCGCGAGTCGAGCTTCCCGCTACGAGAGTGTGAATCGGCTGCCCGCATTCCGCCTGGGCCAGCTTCACCGCCTTCAGCAGGACAGGCAAGCCTTTGCGAGGAATCACCCTTCCGGCGAACAGCAGCCGAAAGGCGCGTCCTTTCCTCGCGGCAGGGCCCGGGGCAAAACGCTTCGTGTCCACGCCCAGCCACACTTTACGAATTTTCCCGGCCGATGCGGGAAAGCGGGCGCCAAGCTGCTGCTGCAAGGACGAGCTGTTCGCGATAATGACATCGGCGCAGGACAGCCCTTGAGCCGCAGCGGCTTTGGAAGCATAGGGAGGACCGACGAAGGTCAGGGAGTGCAGGAATAGGGATACGGGCGTCTTCTTCAACAATCGCTTTAACGGCATGACGAACCGCGGGCGGTTGTCGATCTGGACAAGGTCGAAGCGTCTGCCCCGAACAAAGTTCATGACATGGGAAAGGTACACGGCAGGGCTTCCTGTCGGCACGCGATAGATATGAATGCCATCGATGACAGAATGGCGCGGATATCGCGCATGTGCGCGGCTGACGATCGTTACGCGGTGGCTGCGTGCAAGCTGTCTAGCAATCGCCAGAATCGAGATTTCCACCGAGCCTCCCAGAAGAGGGGGAACGGGAATTTGCTCGGGAGCGACGATTAATATGTGCATGTACGAACACCTACTCCGTGAATTTTGCCTTGAAGGCTACTCCACAACGTATGTTGCCGGGAGGCGTTTAGCGTGGACAAATATCTCCATTCGCAGGGTAGGCATGCAGAGAGTTTCTTCTTAGCGTTTCTTTCGAACCGCGGTCAGATGAGGTATGATGAAGGTAAAACATCCAGGGGAGACCGATATGAACGAGAAAATAGCAAGTCAATTGCCGCAAGCCGCCATTTTCGATCTGGACGGTACGTTATTTCAGACCGAGACGCTGCTGGAGACGGTTCATCGAAGAGTGTTCGATACGCTCCGCGAGGAGGGCCTGTACGAGAAGCCGCAGCCGCCCATCGAGCTGCTTCTGGGTTCGCTGGGTATGCTGCTGACGGATATATGGCACAGAGTGATGCCGGACGGGTCGCCCGAGGCGCACGAGAGGGCGAACGTGCTTATGCTGCAATATGAGCTGGAGGAGCTGGAATCGGGCTGCGGCCAACTGTATCCGGGCGTTGCCGAGACGCTCGGGGAGCTTCGGAGCAGAGGCGTGCGATTGTTCGTGGCAAGCAACGGCCTGGAGGAATATGTAAAGGCGGTCCCTGCCGTTAAAGGTATTGCCGATCAGTTCGAAGCGCTGTATAGCGCGGGAGAGTTCGCGACTGCGACGAAGGTGGACCTGGTACGGCAGCTGCTCGATCGCTTCGGCATCGAACACGCCTGGATGGTTGGAGACCGTTCGTCGGACGTGGAAGCGGGCAAAAGCAACGGCCTGTTCGTCGTCGGCTGCGATTATGCCGGCTTCCGCCGCGAAGGCGAGCTGGAAGGCTCCGATGCGGTGATTCGCGCATTCCCGGAGCTGCTGGAGCTGCTCCCGCAGGCAGGCGAATAAGCGGTCCTTACTGTTTGGAGGGAAGGAAGGCCTGTCCAGCGCGCGATGGATAGGCACGCGGGTTAAACTAAGAAGCGGAAGCAGGGCTGCGCGGGAGTATGGACTCGCGCGGCCCTGCTGCTTTTATTATATGAAAAGACCTCGTGTACGCTAGAATGCCGCCAGATTCGCAGGAAGCGACGATACGGCAATGCCATTGAGCGATCTTAGCCGAGCGAGTCGTAGGTGCGGTCCGTTTCCTCGTCGTCAGTTGGCTTCCAATCCTCTGCATCATGACTTCTGTTCGAGCCGGATTTCGAGCTGTTCAAGCCTCGTTTTTCCCGATAGGCCCACAGGGCGTATTCAATAGGACGCATAATCGCTCTCCGGTACACCTCGCGCTCGCCCGCTTTCTTGAACACCTCTCTCGACGGCTTCGGATTGACCTCAATCAGCCAAATATGGCCATCGCGGTCAATTGCCAAATCCAGCGCAAGCTCGCACAGAGCCCCGTAAGTCGCTTCCAGATGCCGGGCAACTCCGATGCCGAACCTTTCCGCCGTATCGCGAATTTTCCGAATTTCATCCTCGCTGTCGATCGATTGGCGCAGCAGGGCATTCATCGATGCCGCTTCTCCTCCGCCATGAAGATTGGAGGTGATGCTGCGCAAAGGACCGACCCGTCCGGCGCAGCCTGTAAGCTCCCAATGTCCGGAGCTGTTCTTCTGCACCAGCATTCGGTAATCGTGCACCCTGCCGCTTCGCAGCTTGATGTTCAGTCCCTGCTGGACGATGTAACGATCGCCTCGTTTATCCCAGCCTTCAAGCGCGGCGGAGAGACTGCCTCTTGCAATGCGCTTAGGCTTCACGATGGATCGAGAGTGATTGCGTCCTTGAAGCAGCAAGGTGCCATCCTTCGCCCGGTCGATGCGAAGGATGCCTCTTCCCCCCGTTCCGTTGATTGGCTTGAGATAGACGGTCGGGAACCTCCTTAGAAGCGAAGCGACATCCTCCGACGATTGATACAGCTTTGTTACCGGCAGGTGCTGCCGGAAGGAGGGAATTCTCGCCAGCGTGCGGGAGATGGTCCACTTGTTGCGGAGCGGCCGGTTCAAGAAATGAAGATGTCCGTATCGCTTGCGGAAAGCGAGCAGCTGCTCGAAGCGATAGCTCTTCTGGATGCGGCAGCGGTCGTAGATAACGTTCGGGAAACGCACCCAACGCCGACTCCACTTTTTCGCAGTCGGGTCGTAAACCTGCGCATGGATTTTGCCTGCATCGTCGTCTACATCCTGAGGCGTGAACACATAAACGGATAGCCCGATCCGTTTGCCTTCAGCGGTCATTTTCTCGTAAATGGGCCGTTCTTCGAGAGCTTTAGCCTCATTCAAATACAGCGTCAGTATTCCGAGTACGGGCTGTCCGATGGGGGTTCACCTCCGCCAAGGCGATCGATTGCGGAGCCGGAGGCGCCCCGGAGGCGGATAGCCGATATCGACGTCAAGTGGCTGCGCCCCCTCTGTTCTCCTGCTTCTTCCGATGAAGGTACAGACTATATTGAAAAATGCGTTCGAGCGACTTGTTGCGAATGTGCGGCTCGTCGAATTTCATCGGTTTGGAATTCGCCTCGAAAAACCAGACGTGTCCGTCCGAATCCACGCCAAGGTCCATCGACATCTCGCAGAGCCGATAATGGGCAGAGCGCTCGATTTGCTTGGCCAGAGCGAGCGTCGTCCCCTTGACCTTGACGAGCACCTTGCCGGCCGTCTCTTGCCCGAAGATCGAGTTGAGCAGCTTCTCAGGATCGTCGATATATCCCCCGCGCGGAACATGCGTAGTAATGCTGGAATCGCCGGCGACCCGCGCGCCGATTCCCGACAGCTCCCACTGCCCTTGGCCGTTCTTCTGCACGAGCGCGCGAAGATCGAACGGGCGATTGTTCACCGAAGCAAGCCGGATGCCCTGCTGGGCGATATAAGGCTCGCCAAGGACGTCGGACTGCCGGACAACGCGGTTCCATAGCCGCTTCAGCGTTCCTGAACGGTAGGTTCGGCTTCCCTTCTCTTCTTGAATCTGAAGGCGATAAGGCATCTTCTTCTCCGGCTGAACCGTGACGGTCATAATGCCGACGCCGGCTTTGCCCCGAATCGGCTTCAAATAGAGCAGACTGTGCTTGCGAAGCAGACCGTTCAGCACGAGTGCGTTGGTCAGCCTTCTCGTCTCCGGAATATAGGCGCTAGTCGACTTATTGGCGTTCAGCCATTGAAACAACGACCATTTATTGAAGAAACGGCGGTTAAACAAGCGAATATCAGGCTGCTTTGTCAAGGCGGCGAGCTTTTTCTTCACCCTCGGAAGCCTCTCGTCCTCCCGTTGGGGAATCCGGTTGTACACGATGGTCGGACGGGGAAACCAGCTTTGCACCCACGTTTCGTCCTCCTCGCGGAACGTAAAGCCCAGCACGCGAGAGGCTTGAAGCTTCAGATTTTTGACGGTTATGACATATGTGGGGATGCCCAATTGCTGCCCCGTTTGAATGAGATCGGCAAAATTGGCGCGGTTCCCCCGAAAAAATTGCTGATCGTCCTCGATGGTCAGAATGGCGACGACCGGCTTGTCGGCCGCCGCTTCCGCTGCACTGAGCATCGGCAAGTGAGATTTAGGAATCGTCAAGATTCATCCCTCCTGCGGAATTTGCTCAAGTACAGGCAGTGCTCCAAGATGTAATCGAGGGAGGCCTTGCCCTGATCCTTCAAGGCGGGATGCTTGAAAATAGAGCGTCCCGGCTTCGCATTCGCTTCGAACATGAAGACTTCTCCGTCCCGATCAATGCCGATGTCCAGCCCAAGCTCGCCCAACTGATGGGAGTAGTTCCGCTCGATCGCCTCGGACAGCTTGATCGCTACTGCTTTTGCCTCTCTCAGCACCTCGTCGGATCTGGCTCCGAATGTTCGCGTTAGCGCCTGCTCGGGGGTCATCAGCGATCCGCCGTTTTTGATGTGCGTCGTTACGCTGCCTCGTCCCGCTTTCTTGGCGCCGATTCCGGCGACGACCCATTCGTTGCGCCCGTCCTTATGCATATGAAAGCGAAAATCGATTGGGCAGTTATCGATCTCGATCAGGCGAATGCCCTGCTGAACGACATATTGGCTCAGATTGCCGCCGTGCCGCGCTCTTAGCATCTTCATCAAGCCGCCGAATGTGCTGAAGCGAAGCAGCACGTTGCCGCCGCTGCGCCTGTAGCGAATAAAGTAGCCTCTGCGCGGATGGTAGGTCAGCCGGTAGATGCCTGCGCCCAAGCTGCCTGCGCTTGGCTTGTAATAGAGAAACTGGTGCTTTTCCAGCAGCTCCTTGATTTTCTCGGGGGTAGGGCTATTGACCGACTCGGGCAGATGCACGAGCGCTTCGGGATCGTTATCCAGCAGCTTGTAGACGTCCGACTTATTAAAGAAGCTCCAATTAAAGAAAGGGATATTCTTGCGTACGAAACGCTCGCGCAAAGAAGTAATCGTCGAGCCCGTTTCCGCCCGGCGGTTGGGCAGCCGATTGTAGATCACGTCCGGCAGCGGCACGATGCGTCTTGTCCACCCGCCTCCGCCATCCAGAAACCAGCCGTTGATCTTCTCTTGATGCCAATTGATGTCGCGGGGCGTAAAGGCGAACATGTATGCCTTTTTCTGGCCGAGCTGAAGCAATTTCCGGACAAAGCCGGTCCTCTCCCCGAACGGTGCAGCAGAGGAACGAGAGCCGCTGTCCGTCAGAACTCCGATCAACGGTCCAAGCTGGATTTCCTCGCCTTCGTCGTTGGCCAGATAGACGTTGCCGGTTTTAGGCACCCGGACGGAACGACGAAGCCCGGCGGACATGTACATATGGTTGCCTTTTCGTTTAATCGTCCTGACGGTGGCGGGTACGACATCGTTGCCGAGCTTGACGTTAACCGATTTACGTCCGCCCAGCTTAAGCAGCTTCGCAAGCGGGCTGGAGAACCATACGATACGTTCCGGCTGCTGTGTGAAATGGACGTTACAGATGGTCAAACTCATGAATTACCCTCCCAGGTGGTCGAAGCAAAATAGATTTGGCATAGGTCAGAGGCTGCTCCGCGGCAAGGATCGAGGCTTCTTGGCCTGCGGAATCCATTGCGGCGCGTCCAGGTTTGGTGTTGGCTTCTAGAAACCACAATTTTCCGTTGCGTTCGATTCCGTAGTCCAATCCGATTTCCGCAAATCGCCCGAAGGTTTGTTCCAGCTTGTCGACGATGATGATGGAGCAACGGCGCACTTCCCGCAGCAGCTCGTTTCCACGGCTTGCTCCGAAGTGCCGAATCAGCGTATCGCTTGCAGAGGCAGAGGTTCCGCCTCCATGGAGATTTGCCGTAACGGAAGCGGGAGCCCCGAGACGCGCCGCAATTCCGGTAATCGTCCAGCGGCCAAAGCGGTTTTTTTGCAATAAGGCGCGAATGTCGCAAGGACTGCCTGAAGGGGTCCTCAAGTCCAGAAGCGGCTGCATGAGGTAAGCCCTTCTGCCGATCCAGCCGTCCAGCCGGCGCAATGCGCCTTCTTCATTGTCGAACCGACGGCTGATCGGCCGGTTGCGGCTGTTTCTGCCGTCCAGCAGAACGGAGCCGTCCTGCCTGGAAGACACGGCGACGACCCGCTTGCCCTGGCTGCCTGCAACCGGCTTAAGGAATGCCGAGCCGCAATGCTTGCGAAGCCATGCGGCCAGAGAATCGGCCCCCCGGTAAAGCGCTGTAGGAGGCAGAAGGGCAGCGATCTCCCTGTCTTGCATAAGAGCTTCGTACACCCCGCCTTTATGTGGCAAGCTTCCGTTCAGAAACAAGAGACGCCTGGCGTCCCGAATCGCGCGCAGGGCGAGACGGAACCGATTTCTCTCCGCTTCCGACTCGGGCCATGAGCGGTCGTAGACGACTGTCGGCAGCTTTCGAGGGCCGGAGGACCAGCATTCGTTCCGATCGTCCCAGCTCCAGCCTCTGACCGTATCGTCCTCCTGACTCCAAGTCCAAGGCGCAAAGGCGAATAGCCGTATCCCTTGGCTGCGGCCGATTCGGCAGAGCCGCTTAATGAAGCCGGCTTCCGCGAACGGAGGCTGTCGGAGGCGCTCGCAGACGAGTACGCCCAGCGCAACGTCCGAACCGATGGGGACAGGGAGGCTAGAAACCTGAGATGTAACGGGCATATTGAATCATCATCCGCACCGAAGGCCGGATTTTCCCTTCTTTAAGTGGAGTGTTATCGTTCTTGGACGGCTTGGAGTTCACTTCCAGCAGCCACACCCGGCCTCCGGTATCGAGCGCGAGATCGATGCCAAGCTCGCCGAAGTGGGCGGGAATATGCGTATCGATGCCGCGGGCAATGTCCAGAGCGGCCTTCGATAGGCGCGAAGAAGCGTCTCCCCGAAACTGGACGGGAAGATTGGATTTGGCGACGGATTCCCTTACGGTCGAGAGCGTCCCGCCTCTGGCGAGATTGGAGACGAAATGCTGGCTCCCCGCCGTTCGGGCGACGATGGAGGTAATGATCCATTTTCCGCTGGCGTTCTTCTGAGTCAAAGCTCGGTAGTCCACCGGGCGCCCGCCAATGTCGATCAAATTCAAGCCTTGCTGGATCAGATAACGGACGGTTTTCATTTTGCCGGCGAGCGTCGAGAACAGCTTGACGAGGCTGCCGAAGCTCTGGCGTTTCGTGCCTCCGACGGTGGCGTAGGAGGCCTGCCAGTTGTCCGAACCGATGCGGGATACGCGGATGATGCCCTTGCCGAGACTTCCCCTGACCGGCTTGAGAAAAACGGTGCTGTAGCGGGAGCACATGCTTTTGAGCATCGTGTAATTGTGCAGGGCGTGAGATTCGGGCAAATACCGCTGCAAACCGGAGTCCCGCTTAAGCGCATCGAACACCTCGGACTTGTCGAGAAATTTCTCGTTGAATACGTGCGCGCCGAATCGCCGTTTGATTTCCGCCATAAATTGCTGGACATTCGGGAGATTTTCCAGCTTGCGGGTCGTGAGACGGTTGTTGACCACGTCCGGCGGCGGGAGCGTCATTTTGTGCCAGCCTTTGGTGTATACCCAGCCCTCTACGGAGGAGAAACTTGACCCGATGGCGTTCGGAGTGAAAAAATACACGTAAGCGCCCTGGCTGCGGCAAGCATCCGTCAATTCGCGGCAGAACAGGGTAATGTCTCCGAAGGGCTTATCGGGCTGACCGGGGTGATCCCGGCTGACAAGCACGCCGATCAGAGGGCCAAGCGCAAGCGTCCGAGTAGTCGCCTGGTACAGCAGACGGAGGGGCGTTCCCGAATAGATGCCCATTCTGCGAGCCAGCGTCTGGCTGATCCGAAGGCCTTCGTAACGGGGAACGGGCACGACGGTAACGGAGTGGCGGAACGAGCCGAACTGCAAGGCTAGGCTCTGCTGGGCAGGTATTCGGCACTGCTTCATCAGCGACTCCCCCAGCATCAAGACATCGTCGGACAGGATGCCGGAGCTGATGACTTGGACGTCGATTTTCGGGGTGGACATGCTTCGTACTCCTTCCACCTTTGCGAGTGTCGCGGAGAAGGCTTCTAGGCTTCCTTCCCGGGGGCTAGCGAGAATACTCCATCATATGAGGACATCTATTCATCGGTGATTGCCCTAGAGGGATTGGGACTGGCGCAAAAATGAGTTATGATGGGAACTAAGATTATTGGAACAAGAGGCGCAGAAGGGATAAGGACGTATGTGTGCATGGTATCGGGAAAGCTTTGGCGAGGATTATAAGCTTGTTTATCGACATAGGAATCGGGAGAGCGCCGCGCGCGAGATCGGCGCGATGATGGATTGGATGAAGCTCAAGGCGCGCTCCTCGGTGCTGGACATCGGCTGCGGGATGGGGCGGCATGCGCTGGCCTTGAGGGATTTGGGCTACAAGGTTACGGGATTGGACTTGTCGGAGGTGCTGCTTAGCGAAGCCCGGGAGCACGATCCGGGGAAGACGGTATCGTGGGTTCAGGGAGATATGCGCAGCCTGCCGCTGGAGACGGCCGCGTTCGACGCGGCGGTGAATTGGTTTACCTCCTTCGGTTACTTTTCCGACGTCGGGGATAATGTGCGAGTGCTCGGCGAGATGAAGAGAGTGCTTAAGCCGGGAGGGCGTTTTCTGATCGATTTTCTTAATCCGGCCTACCTCAGGCAGCATCTGATTCCCGTTTCGGAAAGGGTGGACGAGCCGACAGGCTATCGGATCAGGGAGGCCCGGACTATCGAGGGGGACTTTGTCGTCAAGCGGATTACCGTCTCTTCGCCTGCCGATGAGATCGGCAGCGCAAGGCGCCATTACGAGGAACGCGTGCGTCTGATCGAGCTGGCCCAATTCGAGGGAATGCTGCAGGAGGCCGCTCTGTCGCTTGATCTGGTGTACGGGGACTACGAGGGCAATGCCTATGAGACGATGACTTCAAAGCGGCTTATCCTGCTGGGAAGGAGAGACGTATGAGCGAGCAAGCGCAAGCCGTCCGCGAATTGGACGGAGGCTGGCTGCAAGCCAAAGCCCCCTTGCCCTATTCCCTAAAATGGGTCAACGCCTATTTGCTTCCGGACGAATCCGGCTGGACGCTGATCGATCCCGGCCTCCGAACGGAAGAGACGGAGGCTTTCTGGAGCGAGGCTCTGGCAGCCAGATCGATTCCGATGAGCGCTATCCACAGCATCGTGGTGACGCATCATCATCCCGACCATTACGGGATGGCAGGCTGGTTCCAGCAGCGTACGGGAGCGACCGTATGGATGTCCCCGGTGGCCTTCGCCAGCGCAGGAAGGCTGTGGGGCGAAGGGGAATCGTTCTCCCGCGAGCTGACCGAAGCCTTTTGCAGGCATGGGCTGCCCAAGGAATTGGAGGAAGGGATGAACGCTCATATGCGCGGCTTCCCGGAGCGGGTGTCCCCCCAGCCGTCCGATGTGCGGCTGATCTCTCCCGGAGACAGGTTTACAATGGGCGGAATCGAGTGGGACGTATACGGGGCAGAAGGCCACGCGCCGGGGCACTTGCTCTTCTACGACCGAAGCGGCGGCAAGCTCCTGTGCGGCGATGCCGTGCTTCCGGACATCTCCCCGAATATCGGGTGGATGCCCGGCGGAGATCCCGATCCGCTGCAGTCCTTCCTGGAGAGCCTGCGAGCATTGCGGGCACTGGAGGTAAGCATGGCGTATCCGGGGCATCGCAACCCGTTCGAGGCCTTCAGCCAACGCGTGGGAGAGCTGCTTGAGCACCATGAGCGCCGCTTGCGGCGGATGGAGGAGCTGCTGGGCGATAGCGGACTGACGGCCTTCGAGCTGTGCGAGCTGCTGTTCGGGGCGAGGCTGCGGGGCAATATGCACAATCTTCGCTTCGCCCTTGCGGAGACGATCGCTCACCTCGTGCGGTTGGAAGATGAGGGCAGGATCGCCCGGAACGGGGAAGCCGACGGGCAGATTTCGTTCGCGATTCAGAAGGGATAACGTCGGCGGCAGCCGGTTATCGCCGAACATCATGACAAGAGTCTGCCGGCAAGGGAGGAGCTTCCTTTGCCGGCAGACTCTATTTGGCTTGGGCAGAAACGTGCGGATTACCCGCCTGCTGGAGCCCTTAGGTTTTCTCTTGATCGCTCTGCAGCGCCTCTGCAATCGCTTCACGTTCCGCTTGCTTGCGGTGAGCGATCCGGCTGGAAGCGGCCGCAGCGATCGCGCCGACGATGTCGTCGAGGAAGGTGTGGGTCTCTCCGCTGTTCTTGTCGTTCAATTTTTTCAGGACGCCGGGCTTTAGCTTGTCGACGTAGCCGAAATTTGTCAGCCCGATGCTCCCGTATACATTCACGATGCTCAAGGCTAATATTTCGTCGCAGCCGTACAATCCTTCGTCGTAAGCGATCATATCTTGAAGCGGGGGCAGCAGCTTGCCCTCTTCCGCCAAAATGTCAAGCTGAATGCCGGTCAGCACCGCGTTCTGCACCTCGCGCTTGGACAGGACGGCATCTACGTTGATCACGCATTCGGCAAGCGTAAGCTCCGGAAAATAATCCTTCTGCAGCAGCATGACGAGCTGGCCGATCTGTTCCTTGGTCACGCCGCGCTTAGCCAGCCATTCCTCTGTCGCTGCGGCGACTTCCTTGCTGTTAAGCCGATATACATTGGGTTGGGACATGAACAACACCTCTTTCCGAAGCCTTCCGGCCTCCGTCGTGAACTGTAACGGGACAAACATTCATACTTTGTCCAAGGGACTCGTATACATAGTACTACAAATAGAGTGTCGGCGGAACGGCAGCCTAGGGGACGGCCATCATTCTGAGGGAGGTTTAATGTATGACGACGAAATCGCGTAAGACAGGCAAGCTTGCAAGGTGGTCGGCGCTGCTGCTTTTGCTGCCGCTGCTGTCGGCCTGTAATCTGGGGCTAGGAAAGACGGGCGGGAACGCCGCTGGCATCGATCCGCCGCCATCGGATATTGAACAGGCCATGCTGAGCAACGTAGAAGAGGCAGCATGGGCGGCCGGCAACGATCGAATTACCGTCTACCTTCTCGACCGCAACGGCTATTTGGCCCCGATGTCTTTAAGAGAAGAGCCGACAGCGTCGCAGTCTTCGGCGATTGCGGAGCGCGCGATTGCCTGGATGACCGTCAACAAGCAATTGGCCTCGCAGCTTCCGCCCGGATTCACGGCAGTGCTTCCGGAGGGGACGAAGGTTAGTACGGTTACCGAGAATACGCCGGAGCGCACGATTTCCGTTGACTTCAAGGCTCCGTTTCCGGGCATTGCGGCCTCGCGGGAGCGCAAAGTCATCGAGGCGCTGGTCTGGACGCTGACGGAGCTGCCCGGCATCGACAAGGTCAAGCTTTCCGTCGGCGGGAAGCCGATCAGATCGCTTCCTTCCTCGGGTCTTCCCGTGGACATTGTCCTGACCCGTGGCATGGGCATTAATCTGGAGAAGGCCAAAAATGTGGAGCCTTCTCACGCGATGGGCGTCACCTTGTACTTCTCCTCCCAATCGGCGGAGGGCGAAGGCTATTTCGTTCCGGTTACCCGTCTGATCAAGCGGCAGGCCGATTCCGCCAAAGCGGCGCTGGAGCAGCTTATCCTCGGCCCGAGGGATACGCAGGCTCTCCATGCTACATTGGCCCCCGGCGTGGCCATCGAGAAGCTGAGCCGTCTGGCGGATACCGTCAACGTTTCCTTGCAGGACGATTCGCTGATTTCGCAATCGCCGGTTCCGGCGATGATGATGGAGTCTCTCGTGCTGACTTTAACCGAAGCCACGGGCGCGCCGCAGGTGAGCGTCGTGATGAACGGAGACGACTCGTTCCTCGATTCGGAGCAGCGCTCCTACAGCCGTCCGGTGTCTCGGCCGCTCTATGTGAATCCGACGCCGCAATATTGAGACGAAGCGATCATTTGACCAAGCCGGCTTTGTTGATCACGATGCGGGTAACGACTCGAAAGCTTGCCTGCGGGTAAGCTTTCTTCCATTTCTCCCATTCCTTCGCCTGGCCGAAATGCTGAGCCAGATAACGAATCCCGAAGCCGTACGGATCGACGCCGTTGTTGCGGATCTTGTACAGCAAGTCTTCCAGTTGTCCGCCAAATTCCTTCTGCAGATGACTCTCGATCATGGAAGCGTTTCCTTTGAGCAGATTCGGCGGGCCTTCTTCCAGGAAGCCTGACGCGCGGATGCGCAGCGTTACCTGAGGATTATCGGCTTCGCTTACTTGGATCAGGACCTTGACCTGAGTCAGCGCCAGCACGATTCGCGTTCCCTGGTACGGAATGGCGATGAACGATTTGTCGAAGCGCTTGGCCGATATGTTGAACAGCTGCGTTTCTTCCGGGGTGAGACTAAGACGCAGCTTGCGCTTGTCCATGAACGCGACCTTGTCGACGTGGTACGAATTGCCGTCGAGGTCCCGCCGGATGATCGGCAGATAACCGTCCATACCGGTTTCCGTACGACGTCGCATGAAGTCGAACAGATACTCGGTCAGCGTATAGGAGGATTCTGTGCCCTCGCTGCCGAACGACAGCAGCAAGGCGTTGCCGGGATAGCGCTCCGACAAGGGGCTGAGCTGAAGCACCTCGTGGGCATTGGGCTCCGCCATCGCCATGAAGGCGACCATGGAGATGTCGCGGCGGCGGGACAACCAGTTAAGCGGCTCGTCCATGCTCTGTTCCATCAGCCGCTTGCCGAATAGAATGACGCGGCAATGACCGAAATCAAGCTCCTTGTCGACCAGCGACTTCAGATGGCGTACCGCTTCTGCGACGGTTGGCGCTTCGAACGATTCCACCTCGCTAACGGCTTTGCCGCTTTCAATCTTCGACGACGGCACGGCCAGCCGGAGCGTAACCTTGTAGGTATTCGGCTGCCGGCCGCTGTCTACCCCCATCGCGACGACGAAAAAACGCTTGTCGATATCCTTGAACCCGCAGCCGCTCCCTAAGCCCATCATCGCTATCGCAAGCGCGATCAGCAGAGCGATCCGCCGCATATGCATCACCTCCCTACGAACGAGAATGGGTCGCACCCTTGCTCGGGGGAACGAGCTCCGGGTGCCCGCGCTTCTTCTGAATCACAAACCAGACAAGCAGGCAGAGCAGCACAACGTCTGTGATGGAACGAAAGATGAGCCAGTGCTGATTCACCCACTGATTTCTTTCTTCATTGGACCATAGGGCATAAGCCATCGTCATCGCGCCGAAGGTCAGCGTGATCCACCAGTTGACCGCTTTGATCGGGTACTGATCCGGCTGAGGCTCGTACTTGGGGTGGCACGCTTTAATGAATTCCATCGCCGTATGCCAGGTATTCATGGCGAACATTAAGGACAGCGCCGTGTAGAGCAGCAGGAACAAGTAGAGAACCCGATAGACAAAGCCGTATTCCATAATCATCGAATCGGCGGTGAGACTCCAGATGTACAGAAATTCGCCAACGCCTACCGTTCCATGAAATCCGATGGGGATAAAAAAGGAGACGAGCAGGAAAAAGGAACAAAACAAAGGGATAATCCACAGATGGCGGATTTTTACTCCCTTAGGAATCAGGCGATTAAAGACGGCCAAGGTATTGTAGCCCGCGAACACGAAAAGCGCCGCGCACAGCGAAACGAAAGAGGGAGGCTTGTTCACGTAACCGGCCGTTACTCGTATGGCATTCCAGTCCAGCCAAGGGTTAAACACCGCTTTGAACAAGATCATAATGATCAGCGGGGCGCATATCAGCAGCAGAATTTCTTGGGCGAACTGCACCGTTCGCGTACATCTGCTGGCCCCCCATACCCCCGCAAGCGTCATCAGCAGCAAGAACAGATAGGGATTCATATCTGGGTTGAAAAATTGCTGGATCGTCGTCGAATAGGCGTACACGACAAGAATGCCGGCCGTTACCCATACCACAGAGCCTAGCAGGTTAAAGGGGATTCTGAGCGCGCGCGGCAAGAAGGCTCTCACCAGATCGGGCAAGCCCATTCCGGGAAAACGTTGAAACATAGCGGTCGTGACGTAAGCCATCAGCGTGCCTGCCACGATGGCGATAGCCATGCCGGATACCGCCCCGTTGAAGCGATGCTGCATAAGCGTCCACGGCACGAAAATCATGACGTTGATCAGGCCGACATAGATGACATGATAGTAGAAGTAGCGGGCCATGCGATCACCCTTTCTCCTTGGCGGCCGAATTTTTCGCGCGCGATCCGAACAGGGCCAAATAAGGCTCGCCGAAGCTTCGCAGATTGCACAGATAGACGATCAGCGCGAAGAACAGCACGACGACGCCGCTAAGGCCGTACATCATCGCGATCACGACGAACGGATACTTCATGAGCCGGATCGATTGGCTGAAATCGGGATTCGGGATGACGAAGTTGGAGATGGCCACCACCGAGGTGACGATAATCATAATGCTGCTGACCAATCCGGCCTGCTGGGCGGCTTGGCCGAGAATCAAGCCGCCCACCGTCGTGGCCGTGGAGCCGACGATGCGGGGAAGGCGGACGCTGGCCTCGATCAGCGCTTCGATCATAAACAGCATGACGAATACTTCTACGAAGGAAGGATAAGGGACCCCGGCTCGGCTGCCGTCTATCGTGAAGGCCAGCTGAACTCGGAAGATTTCCGGGTTATAGGAGACAATAGCGATATAAGACGCCGGAAGCACCATGGTCAATCCGATTGCAGCATACCGCATGACGGTCAGAAAGCGGTTGACCCAATAAGAGTCGTAATCATCGTCCATCGCATGCATGAAGTCGAACATCCTTACGGGAAGCAGCAAGGCGAAGCGGCTGCCGTTGACCAGGATGGCAATCTTGCCCTTGCGAAGCATAACCGCCACGCGATCCGGCCGTTCCGTCTGCATGATCGTCGGGAACAGGCGATGGTTGCGGTCCGTCAGCTCCTTCACCAGCTGACTGGAGGCATGCAGCAGATCAAGCTCCAGCTTATCCAGCTTCAGGTGAAGCTTCTTGAGGATGTCTGCGTTGACAAGCTCGCGGTCATACAGCACCATGATCGAGGTGTTGGAGTAGCTGCCTTTGTCATAGGGCTCCGCAGTCAAGGTCGGTACGTTGTAGCGCATTCGAACGAGAAACATGTTCATGTCCAAATCCTCGGAGAAAGCCGACTGCGGGCCTTGCAGAGAGGATTCGACCTCGCTTGTTCCCGGCTCCGAGACCAGCGTTCGATCGGATTTAAAGGAATAGCACTCTCCTTCGATCTCGATCAGAACAAACCCCTTCAGCAGCAGGTTAGCCCACTTGTCGCTGTCTTCGGCCTTCTCGTATTTCGGATTGGCGCGCAGCATGCGGCGGAACTCATCGGGATCGAAGCGATAGGAGAAAGGAATGAACAGGCCGTCTTTAATCTTTTCGTCGCACAGGGACGGGAAGTAAGCCAGCTCCATTTTCCAGTAGCCGTTGTCCAACGTCTCGGTCAGCAAGTCGGTAGCGTCTTTGAATTGTTGTTGGATCAGACTGAGCATCGGGACGTCTCCTCCTTGATTTTCCATCCTTTGTATATTGCCCCAAGGTTAAGGATTCATATGCGTCTGATCGGAGGGGATAACATTTCCGAGGGTCGGATGCTTTTGCGTGCAACCTTTGGTAAAATAGCTGAGATGGAGTAATTGGGAGGTTAAGCAATGAGATCCGATGGCAGAGAACAAAGTGACCTGCGACCCTTCGCGGTTACACTTCACCCGAATAAATACGCGGAAGGCTCCGTGCTGATCGAAGTCGGCAACACGAAGGTGCTGTGCACCGCCTCCGTGGAGGAGCGGGTTCCACCGTTCCTGAAGGGACAGGGCAAGGGCTGGGTAACGGCGGAATACGCAATGCTTCCGCGGGCCACCCATACCCGCAACCAGAGAGAGGCGGCCAAGGGCAAGCTGACCGGGAGAACGATGGAAATTCAAAGGCTGATCGGCCGGGCGCTTCGTTCGGTCGTGAACCTTCACGCGCTGGGCGAGAGAACGATTACGCTGGACTGCGACGTGCTGCAAGCGGACGGAGGAACGCGGACGACCTCGATTACAGGGGCCTATATTGCGCTGGCTCTGGCCATACATAAGCTGTCCGGTACGGTCGGCTTCGAGAAATATCCGTTGACGGATTACCTGGCCTCTACGAGCGTCGGCATCATTCAGGATCAGGCGGTCGTGGATTTGAATTACGATGAGGATTCCAAGGCTAAAGTAGACATGAACGTCGTAATGACGGGTGCGGGAGCCTTCGTAGAGGTTCAGGGGACGGGCGAGGAATCTCCCTTCACGCGGGCGGAATTCGACGAGATGCTGTCGCTGGCGGAAGCCGGCATCCGGCAATTGATCGAGCTGCAGAAGGAATCGCTTGGAGCCGCCGGAGAGCGGATCGGGAAGGGGAAGCCATGATTCGCGAAGGAAGCACGCTGCTGCTCGCGACTCGAAATCGCGGGAAAACGCAGGAATTCCGCGAGGCGTTCCTGAAGCTGGGCATTGAAGTCAAAGATTTGCATGAGGTGGAAGGCGTTCCGGACATCGAGGAAACGGGAACCACCTTCGAGGAAAACGCTTTTTTGAAGGCGAAGGAGGTTGCCGACAGAGTCGGCATGCCTGTTCTCGCCGACGATTCGGGCTTGTGCGTGGATGCGCTGGACGGCGCGCCGGGCGTATATTCCGCCCGGTATGCCGGAGAGCCGGCGAATGATGCGGCGAACAACGAGAAGCTTCTTCGGGAGCTGAACCGTCTGGGCGGGGCTGCGATGCCGCTGCCCGAGGCGGGAGAGGGCAGCGTTGGGCTTAGCGCGGCGCGTTTCGTCTGCTGTCTTGTCCTGTACGATCCGTCGGACAAGAGCAAGCTCGTTACGGAAGGCCATGTGGAAGGCCAGATTCTGAACAAGCCTCGGGGAGCGGGCGGCTTCGGCTACGACCCGCTGATGTGGATTCCGTCGCTCGGGCGCAGCATGGCGGAGCTTAGCGTGGACGAGAAGAACGCGATCAGCCATCGCGGAATGGCCTTGCGGCAGCTTCTTCACAGAATCGGCGAACAGTAACAAATAAGGTTGGGCCCGCTCGTGCGGTAGCCCAACCTTATTTTTTGCATTTGGGAAACTCGCGGCGCAAGGAACGATCCGGCGATGGTTACAATAACAGATTTACCTTGTAGCGGCTAAGCCAGAAGTCCATCTGCAGCAAGTAGGCGAATAGCTGGGGCCCTGACATGAGCTGACCGAACCAAGGAAGATGAGAGCTGGCGTCGCCGGCCGCAGCGAGCTCCCGAATGCGGGCTGCGTCGACGAGCGGATGGAGCGGACAAGCCGGATCGTCCAGCCGGTCGAGAAGAAGACCGCGTACGGCAGAGAGATAGTTGGGATTGTGCGTCTTGGGATAGGGGCTCTTTTTCCGGTAGAGCACATCGTCGGGAAGCAGCCCTTCGAGCGCCTTGCGGAGAATTCCCTTCTCTCGCATGCCCGCCGTTTTGATTTCCCAGGGAATATTGAACACATAGTCGACAAGCCGATGGTCGCAGAACGGTACCCGGACTTCCAGACCCACCGCCATGCTCATGCGGTCCTTGCGATCAAGCAACGTGGGCATGAAGCGGGTGATGTTCAAGTAGGACA
The DNA here is from genome assembly GCF_042651945.1 of Cohnella boryungensis. NCBI lineage: Bacteria > Bacillati > Bacillota > Bacilli > Caryophanales > Paenibacillaceae > Cohnella > Cohnella boryungensis. The sequence goes on from NZ_JBHSED010000058.1 coordinate 48,340, forward strand.
TGCGTCTCATGCGCCTTCGCGTCTCGTCCTCCCCCGGCAGATAGGGCACCTCGGCTACGGCCTCAGCATAGCGGTCGGCCAAATATTCCTGCGGACGCAGCTTTTCCCTGAGCTCCGGGGATAGCAGGCTGGCGCGCAGTCCGGTTGCGAGCGACCACGGGAATGTATCGGCCTGCAGCGCGTCCTCGCGATGAAACCAAGGATAACCTCCGAAAATTTCGTCGGCGGCCTCGCCGGAAAGGGCGACGGTCGCTTCCTTCTTAATCTCGCGGCAAAACAAATACAACGAAGCGTCGATATCCGCCATACCCGGCATATCCTTGGCAAGAACCGCGGCCTCCAGAGCTTCGACGAGCTCGGGCGTGTCGAACTGCACCGGATGATGAACGGTCGACAAGTAGTCGTTCATGCGCTTGATCCACGGGCCGTCCGAGTTCGGTTGAAAGTCGTGCGCTCTGAAGTGCTTGTCGTTATCGACGTAATCGACCGAGAAGGTGTGGACCCGATCCTGGCTTGCACTTTTGTAATAATCGACCGCGAGGGCGGTCAGGGCGCTCGAATCCAGACCGCCCGAAAGCAGCGTGCAGATGGGCACATCGGAGACAAGCTGCCTGGCAACCGTGTCCGAGAGCAGCGCCCTTACCGTTTCCGCGGTTTGCGCGATATTTTCCCCATGTTCGGTGCTTTGCAGCTTCCAATATGCGCGCTGGCGCATGCCCTCTTTGTCGTAGAACAGGCAATGCCCCGGCTTCAATTCGTGAAAATCCCGCCATACTCCGTGCCCGGGCGTACGGGCGGGCCCGATGACGAACAGCTCCGCCAAGCCTTCCGCATCCAGCTCGGGACGAACGTCCGGGTGGGCCAGAATCGCCTTCGGCTCCGATCCGAACAGCAAACGTCCTTCCTCCCGCCGGTAGAACAGCGGCTTGACGCCCAGACGGTCCCTGGCCATGAACAAGCATTGTTCCGCCGTGCTCCAGACGGCGAAGGCGAATATGCCGTTGAGCTTCTCGACGCTCGCCGGCCCCCACTCCACGTAAGCGTGCAGCAGCACCTCCGTGTCGCAATTCGTGCGAAACCGATAGCCAAGGCCTTCCAGCTCCTTGCGAAGCTCAGGAGCGTTGTATAGCTCCCCGTTATATACGAGCACGCAATCGTGTATGTCCGAGCCCTTGGCGGGACGGATCATCGGCTGCGCTCCGTTGGCGGGGTCCATGACGGACAACCGGCGATGCCCCAAGGCACAGCTGCGGGATAGCCAGGTCCCGCTTGCATCCGGTCCCCGCAGCTCCAGCGTCTCCGTCATCTTCTCAAGTATGTCAGCCTGGGTCGTCAAATCCGTATTCCAGTCAATCCATCCGGTAATCCCGCACATGCGCTTCCCTCCCTCCATGAAAACCGATCATAAGATGGATATGCGAAAAAAGGCATAAAATGTTTGTCCTTCTGGAGAAAATACCGGAGAAAACGCGTCCCTCGATCAGGAAAGGAGACGAAAGAAGCATGAGCGACGAAGAAACGACCGAGCGAGCAAGAAAAACCTATTATGTCTCATTAGGCCCCGGACAGATTCTGACAGACCGTGAGGCGGCTCCTTTTCAATTCGCTATTCAGGCTACCGAAGCGGAGATAGATAGGCTGGAGGAGCTTTTTCAGGAAACCCAGGATGCCGACGAAGACGAAATCTTTAATTTCAGCGGCTCGCCTACGATTTCGGATACTCCGGAGAACGAAACCTATGACACGCTCTTTAAGGACATTTATCGGATGCTGCACGATCTGGGAACCCCGGAGACGAGAAGCCATATTGAGAAGATGAACATACTGTCGTGAAGGCTTGAGGGAGGGGAAAGGAATGACGCAGGTGAGAGAAGCCCAATTTCGCCGGATTGTGGATCGGCGAGGCCAGGCGTTCGCGGAGGTGGAGGTGTTCACCGATCATCCGCGAGATCCGCAGATGCTGGCTTATTTCCGCATGCGCGAGGGCGGTGGCTTCGCGCTGCTGCGGGTCGTCGCCAACGATGCGGACACGGAGATCGACTGGTTTGACAATGCGCTGCATGATGCGTTCGTGGATGTGACGGATACCCTCTTGTCCTCGCCGGATCATCTTGGCACGGACGACAGGGATTCCTTCGCTTCGCAGATTCTTGCATATCCGGGCGTCTCCGAAGCCCTGGGGAGAAGCTGGCCGATTTGACTTCAAGGAGTTGGAATAAGGGGGGAGGTGAGAAGGAGAATGGCGGACCGCTTCAAGAAAAACAAAGGCAATCAATTGGCCAAGAAGGGCGAGGAATTCGTCGAAGAAACGCTTAAGAACAATACCTTTCATCCCGCACAGAACAGCCCTGCCCAGCCCCACAATCGGTAAAGCTCAAGAGGCTTGGCGACCCGTCATCTAGTCGAGGTTAACAAATGCCGGAGGATCAGCGGTTGGGGCTGGTCTTCCGGCATTTTTAAGGCACGTCGCGGGATAGTCGCTGAATGGCGCAGCCTATTTCAACGCCGCGAGAATCGCTCCTGCGGCAATCATGGCAACGCCTGCGGCGTTCACCCAAGAGATCTTTTCTCCCAGGAAGAAAAAAGCCAGCACGACAGCGATCACGACGCTTAGCTTGTCGATCGAGCCGACCTGCGCGACCTTGCCTCCCTTCAGGGCGAGGAAATAAAACAGCCAGGACAATGCTCCGGCTACACCGCTCAGAACGATGAAAGACATCGCTTTGCGCTGGGCGATAATTTCCCCGAGCTGAGCGAATTTCCCTTGAACCGCGACGACGCCGAGCAGGAACAGAGCCATGATGACGGCTCGAATGGCCGTGGCCGAGTTCGCGTCGATCTCCTTGAGCCCGATTTTGCCGAAGATCGCGACCAGCGCCGCCGTTACGGCGGACAGCAGCGCGTAAATGAGCCACATGCCCATCCCGAAGCCTCCTTAAAGCTGCTTTTCTACACCCTTAGGATATGGATTTTTCTTTAGCCCATGCGATTCCTTGTCGCCTTTGTTTAATCCGGCTTCGGATTGCTCCTGTCTGCGCAGCGTCAGGGTTGCGTTGATCTCTCCGCCGATCAGAAGAGCGATAGAGCTCCAGTACAGCCAGATCAACAGGACGACCATGGCCCCGAGGCTTCCGTAGGTTTTCTCGTAGTTGCCGAATTGGCTCACGTACAGGGAGAACAGGGAGGAAATGATGAACCAGCCTATCGTAGTGAACAGACTGCCGGCCACGACGTCTTTCCAGGAAAGCTTGCGGTTCGGCAGAAGCCGGTAGACGAGCAGGAACACCCCGAATAAGACGATGAGCGGAATGGCGACCTGCAGAAGGCTCCATACGCGGGGGAAAACCTCCGGATGCCCCATCGTCCGAAACAAGTATTCGCCGACCCATTGACCGAATACGAGCGTCAACAGAATAATGACGATTACCCCGCCGAGAGCCAGGGTGGCGATAATGGAGTAGATGCGAACGAGCCAGAATTTCCGGGTTTCCTTGGCCTGATACGCTTTGTTGAGCGCCTTGATCATCGCATTCACGCCCGTGGAGGCGGCCCAGACCGTTGTCAGCATCCCGACGGACAGGAGCGTTCCGTTCCGCTTAGAGGTGACCTCCGTCACGATATCGCGGACGAATTCCCCCGTTCCCGACGGCATTGCCCGCATCAGCTCGGTCATGACGCTTTCCGTGGACAGATTGGCGTAGCCGACGAGGCTGACCAGAAAGATCAGGAAGGGGAAAAAGGCCAGAATCAAATAATAGGTCATTTGAGCGCCGAGAGAAGGAACGTCCTCCTCCTGGACGCGGGCGATCAGGGCCCGGATAAATTGCCATAGACGTCTGAGAATCGTCATCTCGTAACCTCCTGCGGGATAGGGCTACGTTTTATTACCCGTATGCTTTCGCCGTTCAAGCACCGATTGGGGAACGGTTCCGGTAGGCTTCTTGGATTCGGCTTGCGGACATGAGCGCGAAAGATCAGCCGAGCATTTTGACCATGTGCCTGAACGGCTTCCGGTTGATTGTAATCTCTTTATCGGCTTGGTAGCCGAGCTTTAAGTATAGCCGATGGGCGCTTTCATTCGAATGCTCAACATTCAGCGCGATCTTGCGATGTCCCAGCGCTCGGGCCTTGTCCTCCGCAGCCGCGAGCAGCTCCTTGGCGTATCCTCGGCCTTGATAAGGCTCGGCGACGGCAAGGGCGTCGATGTAATACTCGTCCGAGTCCGCCTCCTGGTCGATCGCAACGGCATCGGGTCCGCTCTTGCGGCGCAAGTGCTGAACAATTGGCGTGTATAGACGTTCGGCGTCTTGACCGTGATAGCACAGAATCATCCCGGCAAGCCGGCCCCGGTCTTCCTTGACGAGGATACACGAACGGCTGAAGCGATTGCCCTCGGTATCGATCAGCGTCTCCAGGCGATGCTGCGCGTCGGTCTCGTTCGTCTCGCCGGTAAGCTGTAAGGCGATATCCCCGATAGCGAGCAGAATCAGGCGGGCAAGGCCGGAAGTATGTTGGCTTGCAGCTTCTCTTATGGTCATGGAATCACCTGCATGTCGTTGTAAACAATAAACCCGCCTGCAGCACCGAGTGCTGTCGACGGGTTTCGTTTCTGGAGTAACATGGCGTCCCAGGAGGGATTCGAACCCCCGACCGACGCCTTAGAAGGGCGTTGCTCTATCCAGCTGAGCTACTGAGACACGCAAAAAGTATCTTATCATACCGATCCGGGTTTCGCAAGAACAAGTTTCCAAATTAAAAGGTTTCTTTGTAATAGGGGGCTTTCACCGATCCTGCTGTGGCTCCGACATAAACCAGGAAATGTGCGTGCATCTTCGGCAGGTCAGCAGCACCGCATTCCGGTTGGCCCAATCCAGGCCAAAGAAGGTTGCGCCTCTGGAATTCAACTGGCGATAATCCTTGTCGAAGGTGTCGTTCTGGCAGCAGGGGCACACGATTATAACTCCGCCGGCGCGAAATCTCATGGCGATCAGCTCCTTACGCGATTGTTCACTCTTATGTATATTTACGTAGGAGACATACGGAAGTTCCGGCCTGCGTGAAGCAGTAGAACAAATCCCCGCGCGGCTCTCGCGTCCGCGCGGGGATCGATCCAGGCATAGCGTCAAATCGGGTAGGGAGGTTTAAGGCTTAGTAGATGCCAGTACCGGCACGCAAGATGATGACAAGCAGGATGAACAGCACCAATGCGAAAGCCGCTGCGCTCATACCGCCGCCGCCGCAACAATGGCCAGTTCCAACGCCGCCAACCGGATAACTCATGCAATCACCACCCTGCCGTGAAGATTGATATCACATGGTTAGCTTATGTCGAGACGGATATACGGTCAGTGCATGCGTCTATACTGGGGAACAATCCACTCCAGCCCACACTTTCTATATGGAGGGCCTCGCCTTCTGGACAAGTCGGGAGATCCGTTTTATAATTTGATAACAGCTTCCAAGAACTCATTCGTTCCTCTTGGATCGCATTCATGCGGGTGTAGTTCAATGGCAGAACGCCAGCTTCCCAAGCTTGAGGCGAGGGTTCGATTCCCTTCACCCGCTCCATATGAAATATCGCCGAGACCCCTAGATAAATAAGGGTTCTTTTATTTTTGTTCGAGGACATGTAAAAGCTGAAAATACATCAGATAAAGCAGTTGGGGACGGATTGGGGACGTGCCGGATTTAGCAGATTGCGGAATTGAAAACATTAAGCCCCCGGAGCAGGCTGACCGGGGCTTTAATATTTTGTCCACACAAGGATGCGATTTCGATTTAGTAAAGGAACATCGTGTAGGTAAGGGGGAGATAGCAGGGAATACAAGGCGTGCCCAGTACCCTGCGTACAGCGAATTAGTTTTACTTAAGGAAACTACGGCGCTCCGAGTACCCTGCGTACAGCGGATTAGTTTTACTTAAGGAAACTACGGCGCTCCGAGTACCCTGCGTACAGCGAATTAGTTTTACTTTAGGAAACTACGGCGCTCCCAGTACCCTACGTACAGCGAATTAGTTTTGCTTTTGGAAACTAGAGCACTCCCATTACCCTGCGTACAATGAATTAGTTTTACTTTAGGAAACTACGGCGCTCCGAGTACCCTGCGTACAGCGAATTAGTTTTGCTTTTGGAAACTACGGCGCTCCCAGTACCCTGCGTACAGCGAATTAGTTTTACTTAAGGAAACTACGGCGCTCCGAGTACCCTGCGTACAGCGAATTAGTTTTACTTAAGGAAACTACGGCGCTCCGAGTACCCTGCGTACAGCGAATTAGTTTTGCTTTTGGAAACTACGGCGCTCCGAGTACCCTGAGTACAGCGAATTAGTTTTGTTTTTGGAAACTAGAGCGC